>CAISKJ010000524.1 GCA_903885885.1 uncultured delta proteobacterium | reverse complement strand
TTCCTCGAGGGCGACCCCGACAAGCCGCTCATTACGGGCTGCGTCTACAACGGCGAGAACAACACGCCGTACGGGCTCCCCCGCGAGAAGACCAAGAGCACGATCAAGACGAACAGCTCGCCCACCACGGGCGGCTACAACGAGCTGCGCTTCGAAGACGCCGCGGGCGAAGAGCAGGTGTACCTGCAGGCCGAGCGCAACCACGACGTGCTGGTGAAGAACGACCAGAGCATCACGGTGCTGCGCAACCGCACGAAGACGGTGGAGGGCCACGAGCGCAACGCGATCACCTTCGACCGCGTGACGCGCGTGCAGGGCAACGAGGCCAAGGAGGTGCAGGGCAACCAGGACGTCGAGGTGCACGGCGTGAGCGGCCACACGATGCACGTCGACCACAACTACCTGCTCACCGCCGACGACACGCTCTCGCTCGTGTGCGGCGGCTCGCGCGTCGACATGACGCCCGCGTCGGTGACGGTCACCTCGGCCACGGTGAACGTGTTCGGCTCGAAGCTCGTCGACATTCGCGGCGGCCTCGTGAAGATCAACTGCGACCAGGCCGCGCCGTCGCCCTCGTCGAACGACAAGAAGGGCGCCTCGCCCGCGCAGAAGATGCTCGCCGCGTTTCGCGCCGCGATGGCCGCGCTGCCGCCGCAGGTGGCCAACGCGCTCAAGAAGATCGCGGGCGGGGCCATGCAGGCCGCGCTCGGCGCCGCGATGGCGGGCAAGGCGCCGGACCTGAGCAACGTGGCCAACGCGGCGCTGGGGCAGGCGCTCGGGGCCGCGGGGCAGGCGCTGGGGCAGGGCTTCGGCGCGCTCGGTCAGTCGCTCGGCGCGGCCCACAACCCGGTGATGCAGGCGGCCCTCGGCGCGGCGCAGCAGCGCGTGCAGGCGGCGGTGACGCGCGGCCTGCGGGGCGCCAACGCGATGCGCGGGACGCTCGCCCAGAGCCCCCAGTGGCAGCAGCTCGAGCGCGAGAACCCCGCGGCGGCGCAGGCGGCGCTGCGCAGGGCGTCGGGGGTGCTGGTGCGCGACGAGGTGGCGCGCGTGCGCGCGCCGAGCGAGGTGGGCGCACACAGCGGCGCGGTGTTCGACGGGGCGGCGTCGGTGGCGCGCGGCGCGCATCGCGCGGGCATCGCGGCGATGGTCGGAGGCTGAGAGGAAGGTCCGCATGGCACAAGGGACGGCCGTACCAGCGGCCGCGGCGCAGGCGGCAGACGCGAGCGGCCACGGCTGCGTCGACTGCGAGAAGGTGAGCGAGGTCGAGCTCATGTACATCAAGCTCGACTACGCGATGCCAGGCGGCGGAAACCTCGGCGCGGAGAGCCGGTACGGGCAGGCGCTGCACCTGTCGAACCTCACGTTCTACCGCTGCCCCGCGAAGCCCGAGGACCTCTGGGGCGAGGCGGTGACGGGCGCCACGCTCGAAGAGAAGGCCAAGAAGGTTCAGGCCCTCGCGAAGACCAAGGCCCCCATCGAGGCCTACCTGAAGAAGACGCCCGAGCGCGAGGGCGTCGAGCAGATCTACACGGCCTTCTGCCTCAACTTCGACATGGGCGGCGGCGGGGCCGACATCGTTCCGGGCAGAGACAAGTGGATGCTCCCCACGTGGGAGGAGCTCGACAAGAGCGGCGGCCTCTGGAACTACGACAGCAAGAAGGACTACGGCCTCGCGCCGCGGCTGCGCGTGCTCAAGGGCTGGGGCAACGCGGTCGACACCGAGGTGCGCTGCCACTGCGGCAAGGAGTACAAGGCCATCAACGCGAGCGCGAAGAGCGACCCGTACCCCACCAAGCACAGCCACCTCTCGCGCGACCGCCGCGGCAAATGGACCGACCTGCGCTCGACGGCCGGGTGCCTGCGCATCTCGACGGGCGACATGCTCGACCTCTACGACACGCTGCGCCCCTACACGCGCCTCGACTTCTCGTGGAGCTCGCCCAACGCCACCAACCCCCTGCGCGACTGGCAGAAGGTGTCGAAGCGCAGTTCGAAGTCGAAGCCCCTCAACCCCAACCTCATGGTGGCCTACATGTTCGCCGAGGGAAAGGCGGGCTACTGCGCCATCCGCGACACGCCCCTCAACGCCACCTTCGACGGCGCGATGCACCGTGCGTTTCCGAAGCAGGTGGGGCCCAACACCCTCTGCCAGAGCGCCCTGTGGCACACGCAGGCGCACGAACCCCTGCTCAAGTTCTACGCGGCCAACCCCGACGAGTAGCGAAGCTACGAGAGGGTGACGAGCGCGTCGCCCTTCGGGGTCTCAGCGATCCACGACTCGATCACGGTGCCGTGGAGCTGGCTCCGTTGCATGTGCGGGTACACCGACGTGAGCACGCCGGGGTCGTACCAGCGAAAGAGCATCTTGCCCTGGCCCTCGACGTTCACCTGCAAGAGGCGCCGGCACTGCCTGCGCACCTCGTTGAAGGGCGCGCGGCTCGTGAGAAACACGCCCCACGCGCGGCCCATGCCCTCGTCGATGAGCTGCTCGACGAAGCGCCCCGTCTTCCACAGCTGCACGAGCCACGGCGCGGCCTCGCCGAACACCGCCTCGCCCCACCCGTCGTAGAGGCAGCTGCGCCGGTAGCTGTTGCTGCGCATGAGCTCGCGCACGCGGTCTTCGCGCGCCGCGTCGAGCACCGCGAAGAGCCGCCCCGGCGCGGCCCGCAGCACGTCGAGCGCGGCCTCTTTGGGCGTCGCGTGGCGGCGCGCTTCGACCGCCACCGGCGCGACGATGTGCGCGCGCAGCCAGGTGGCGCCGATGCAGAGCGTGTCGCCGTCGCCGAGCGGCGCATCGCTGGCGGCGCTGCCGTTGAGCCAGGTGCCGAAGGCGCTTTGGAGCGCGCGCACGCGGGCCACGCCGTCTTCCCACCGCACGGCGATGTGCACGGGCGCGATGTTGGCGTCGCCCGCGAGGGCCTCGTCGGCCGCGGCCGAGGCGCCGATGCGCCGCGGGGCGCCTTCGGCAATGACCATCGTACGACCCGTCTCTGGGCCGTTGAGCACCGTGAGCACCAGCGTGCGGGCGCTCACGGGCGGTACACCGTGAAGTTCGAGGCGCCGTAGCCGCGGCTCGCGTAGAAGCTCGGCTGGCGGAAGTCGGAGACCCAGCGCGAGCCGTTGTACATCTGCATGTGGCCCGCGGCCGAGCCGCCCTCGTACGGCTGAAACACGGCCACGTCGCCGGCCTGCGGGCGGTAGCTGTCGATGGTGTCTTGCGTGGCCACCGACGAGAAGCCGCCGCGCTCGAGGAGGGGGCCGTAGTTGCGCGCCTCGCCGGTGCTGCCGATGTGCGTGCCGCCGCCCTGCTCGATGGCCTCGCGGACGTAGCGCGCGCAGCGGTGCTGGCTCTTGTCGTGGGCGTTGGCGTCGAGGTGGGCGACGGCGCCGTCGACGTCCATCGCCTTGCCGTTCTTGTCCTTGGCGCCGGGCTTCTTCTGCGCGTTGGCGTCGCTGTTCTTCACGAACGCGGCGCGCTCCTTCGCGGCTTTTTTCAAGCACTCGGTGGCGCTGTTGTGACCGATGAGCACGGTGGCGTCGCCCTGCACCACGCGCCCGCCGTGCTTCGTCGGGTCGCCGATGCGCGCGGCCTGCTCGTTGGCCACGATCACCGAGGGCTCACCCTGCGCGATGGCGTCGTGCGCGGCCTTGCAGGTGCCCTTGTCGTTCTTGCGCGCGGCCGGCCGGTTGCCGATCAGCACCTTGGGCTCACACGCGGGAACGATGGGGCCGCCCACGTGCGGGCACGTGTGCTGGTCGGTCAACCTTGCGGCAGGGGGCATCGGCGCGATCGTACACGCAGCGCGCCGCGACCGTCACCCGGCGTCGAGCGTGTCGACCGTCACGTCGATGCGAAAGGGACGGAGCGCCGGGTGCGCCGCGAGGAGCGCGCCGAGGCCCGCGTTGACGCGCTCGGGCACGCGCGTGTCGCCCATGCGAAACGGGATGTCGGTGCCGAAGACCGCCCGGAAGCCGCGCTCGCCCTCCGCCTCGACGCGGAGCAGCGCGAGGGTGAAGCCCGCGTCGGCGGGCTGCGGCGCGCGGAGCCATGCGCGCAGGTAGGTGTCGGCGAGGGCGGCTGCGTCGGTCGCGTTCATGGCGCACTCTACCGCGAGGCGATCGCCCGTTGGCGAAGGCTCACATGCGCGAGGCGAGGATCGCCGCGCCGGCGGCCGCGACGAAGACCACCGCGCCGATGGCGAAGGGCGCCGCGAGGTCCGACGCCGAGGGGGCGGCGCCCGTCGGGAACACGCGCGCCAACCACGCGACGGCGTCTTTCGCCTGCGCGCTCTCGGGCGGGAGCTTCGAGGCCACCCAGCTGAGGTCTTCGCGCGCCTCGTCGTTGCGACCCATGTCGCCCAGGAGCATGCCGCGGTGAAAGCGCACGGGCGCGAGGTTGGGCTGCAGGCTCACCGCGCGGTCGAGCGACGCGAGCGACTCCTCGCGGCGCCCGAGGTGGCGCAGGCAGATGCCGTGGTTGCCCCACGCGTGGGGGTCGTCGGGCGTCTTCTCGATCGCCTGCGCGAGGTGCGCGAGCGCGTCTTCGTGGCGCGCGGCGTCGAGGAGGATCCACCCGCGCAGGAGCGGCAGCTGCGGCGCCCCGGGCGACACCGACGCGAGCGTGGCGAGCGCGCGCAGCGCCTCGTCGTGGCGGCCGAGGCGCGCGAGGCACATGGGCCGCGAGAGGAGCGCGACGCGGCACCAGGGGTCGAGCTCGAGCGCGGCGTCGAAGTCGGTGAGGGCCTGCGCCGGGTCGCCGCGGTCGGTGCGCATGCCCGCGCGAAGCGCCACCACGTCGGCGCGCAGGTGCGGCGCGGTGAGGCCCTCGAGCACCTCGGCGATCTGCGACTCGGCGTCGAAGGGCTGCGTGAGCGACACGAGCGCCGCGCGCCACGCGGCGGCCTCGACGAAGGTGGCGTCGTTGCGCACCGCCGCGGCGAGGGCGCTCACGTTGCGCCCGGCGAGCAGCCGCCAGCGGCGCCAGCGCACGCGCTTGAAGGCCAGCTCGATGAGGGCCTCGGCGCGCGGCGCCGTCTCGCCCGCGGGCGGGGCCTCGATGCGGCGGAGGTACGGCAGCGCGGTGAGCACCGCGCGCTCGTTGCGCTTCTGCGCGAGCTCGGCGCCCGCGGCGGCCACGGCGCCGAGGTAGCGCCCGAAGGTCTCGGCGGCGGCCTCGAGCGCGTCTTCGAGGCGGCGCGAGGCGAGCCACGCGCAGCCGTGCACGTGCGAGACCGCGGCGACGATGTCGAGCGCGACGGAGGGCGCCATCGGCGGGGCGAAGGTGCCGGCCTTGCCCGCGAGGCCGAGGCACCAGCCCGCGCAGAAGAGCATCGCGGCGAGCTCGTCGCCGAGGAGCTCGTGCGCCGAGAGGCCGTGCGAGCGCGCGGCCACCTTGCGCGACACGTTGGTGCGCGCGCGCCGCGAGGCGTCGCGGAGCACCGCGCGGGCTGCGATGAAATCACCCTCGAGGGCGAGCAGGTCGGCGGCGTGGAGCGCCGGGTCGAGCTCGTTGGTGTGCGCCGCGATGCGCGCCATCTGCGTGGCCCGCTCGCGGATCTCGCCGGGCGGGCCCTCGAGGGCGCTCGCGAGGGCGAGGGAGGTGGCCTCGCGCAGGTCGAGGGCGAGCTCGCTCGGGTGCAGCACGCGGCCCACCGCGCCCGCCGCGCGCATGCGCTCACGGTAGAGCTCCGGCGTTGCGAACTGCAGACCCACCTGCCAGGCGACCTCGTCGAGGCGCTTGGGGTCGGTGCTGATGGAGTACTGCTCGCGCACGGCGCCATCCGCGCCCTGCAGCGTGGCGCGCAGGAGCCACAGGCCGCGGAGGGGGCCCTTCGTCGAGGGCGCGGCCTCGACGTAGAGGAGCGCCGAGGCCTCTTCGGGCGTGGCCACGGACTCGAAGCGCTCGGTCTCGACGAGGCCCGCCGCGAAGCGCGCGAGCAGCGTCGATGTGTTGGTGCCCTCGGGCAGCGGCTCTGCCCACGTGAGGATCACCTTTTCGCGCGCTGTCTGACCCGAAGCCATCTCGCTCCCGAAGATAACGGCCGTTCGATGCCCGTAGCACCGTATTCGTACACCATGCTGTGACTTTGTACGACCACCTCGCCGCGGTGCGCATCGTGGTAGGGGTGAGGCCTCGCGATGAGTGACCTCCCGGCGCGCGCGGTGACCTTCGATTTCGGGCAGACGCTGGCCGAGCTCGACGCGGAGCTCTTGTCGCGAAGGCTCGCGGAGCGCGGCGTCGCGGTGGATCCCGCGCGCATCGACGGCGCGGCGCACGCGGCGTGGGCGGCCTACAACCGCGGCGTGCGCGAGGGTCTCGGGGGGCACCCGTGGCACCTCTTGATGGACACGCTGCTCGCGACCGCGGGCGTCGCCGAGGGGCGCGCGGCCCTGGTCGCGTGGCTGTGGACGGAGCAGCCGCGGGTGAACCTCTGGCGCCGCCCCATCGCGGGCATGATCGAGCTGGTGCGCGACCTTCGCGCGGCGGGCGTTCCGGTGGGGGTGGTGTCGAACTCCGAGGGGCGCCTCGAGGCGCTGGTGGCGGAGATGGGCTGGACGGCGGACCTTCCCGTGGTGGCCGACTCCGGGCGCCTGGGGATGGA
>CAISKJ010000523.1 GCA_903885885.1 uncultured delta proteobacterium | reverse complement strand
CGGCGAGGAGCGCGACGGCGCCCGCGATGATGCCGTAGAGCTTGTTGCCCTTGCGCGGTGCGACGGGGGCCTCGTCGTCGAGCGCGGTGGCGTTCACCGCTGGGGCTACCACGGCCTTCTCGGCGGGCTTCGCCGCCACCTTCTCGGCGGGCTTCGCGGCTACCTTCTCGACAGGTTTGCTGGGGGGAATCGAGAGGCCGCTCGGCGGCTCCACCGAGGCCGTGCTCGAGAGGGATGCGCTCGAAGCGCCCTTCGACGCGGCGAAGCCTCCGGCGGCGGCCGTCTCTGCGGGCGCGGGCGCGATGGGAAGCATGCTGGCGCGGCGCGCGGCGTCGAGGCCAATCTCCCACGAGGGGCGAAAGGCCATCGCGGCTCGCTCGAACTCTTCATCGTTCAGGGTGCCTTGACGCCAGGCGCTGTCGCCACCCATCGCGTGTATCATCTCGCTCACAGCGTTAAACTCCCTCTTCGCGCACGAAGTTTTTGGGACACTACAGCCCCCCCACGGCGCACGCAACGGCATGAAAACACACTCTTTGCCGTGGTGTGCGCGCCGCAGCACTCGGCGGCGGGTGGCGCACACCACAGCACCCGCGTTCGGGCGCCGACGGCCGATGATTGAGACCGCGTACGAGCGCGAGCGCTTGGCAAGTTCGGCACAGTACCTCTAGAGTCCGCGCGCTTCTGGACTGCGGCGCCGACATCGTGGCGCGTGACGGAGTGTTGTGTCTCTCAGCGACGAGCCCGCGTTCACCGACAGCGACGTGTATGCGATGCAGCGGGCGGTCGAGTGCGCGCGGCGCGGCGTGCCGGCGCCGAACCCTCACGTCGGCGCGGTGGTGGTGCGTGACGGCGAGGTCGTGGCCGAAGGCTGGCACGCGCGCGCCGGCGACGAGCACGCCGAGGTCGCTGCGCTTCGGGCCGCGGGAGAGCGGGCGCGGGGCGCCTCGGTGTTTGTTACCCTCGAGCCGTGCAACCACCACGGACGCACGCCGCCGTGCACCGAGGCGCTCGTTCGCGCGGGCGTCGCGCGCGTTGTTTATGCGGTCAGCGACCCCAATCCGCACGTCGCGGGCGGCGGTCGGGCGGCGCTCGAGGCCGCGGGCATCGCCGTGCGCGAGGGCTTTGCACCGCAATGGCAGCGCGAGGCGAGGCGGGTGATCGCGCCGTGGCGCACCTTCATCACGGAGGGCCGCGCGCACCTCACGCTCAAGGTCGCGACGACCCTCGACGGTCGCATCGCGACGCGCGCGGGTGAGAGCCGCTGGATCACAGGCCCCGAAGCGCGCGCCGACGTGCACGCCCTCCGCGCCGCGTGCGACGCCGTGATCGCGGGCAGCCGCACGGTGCTCGCCGACGACCCCGAGCTCACCGTGCGCCACGTGTCGACGCCGCGGCAGCCCGCGCGCGTGGTGATCGACTCGGCGCTTGTGACGCCCGCGGCATCGAAGCTCGCGCGCTCGGCTCGGGAAGCGCCCGTGTGGGTGCTCACGCGGGACGGACACGCGCGCGATCGCGTCGCAGCGCTCGCAGACCTCGGCGTCGTGGTGGCGCCCATCGCGTCGGTCGAGGGGCGCGTCGACCTCGCGGCGGCGCTCCGATGGCTGGCCTCGAAGGGCGTCGTTGCGGCGCTGTGCGAGGGCGGCGGCGCGCTCCACGGAGCCTTTCTCGACTGCGGCCTGGGCGAGCGTGTCGTGAGCTACGTGGCGCCGGTGATCTTCGGCGGCGTCGATGCGCCGACCGCCTTCGGGGGCCGCGGGGTGGCCGCAATCGCGGAGGCTCACAGGCTGCGCGACCTGCGCGTCGACCGCGTCGGCGATGACCTTCGCATCGAGGGAGAGATCTAGTGTTCACGGGCATCATCACGGCCATCGGCCGTCTGCGTTCGCGCGTCGCGGCCGGTCCGTCGGCGACGCTCACGGTCGAGTGCGCG
>CAISKJ010000522.1 GCA_903885885.1 uncultured delta proteobacterium | reverse complement strand
TGACCTGGCAGTCGCCCGCGGTCTGCGCGGCGAGGCTGGTGCCCGCGGGGGTGAAGGTTGTGCCGCACGCGCCGGCGGTGCAGGTGCGGGCCCGGCACTCGGAGTCGGAGCCGGGGCACTGGCTGGCCGTGGTGCAGCTCACGCACGCGCCCGCGCCACTGCAGAACGAGCCGCCGTTCTGGTTGCACGCGGTGTTGGAGGGCACGAAGGGGTGGCTGGGCACGCCGGCGCTGCACACCTGCGCGGTGCACTGGTTGCCGTCGTCGAGCGGCACGTCGCTGTTGTCGATGACGGTGACCACGGCGCCCGCGCCGTTGCACTGGTCGAGGTGGCAGTCGGCGGGGGCCTGCACGGCGATGACCGAGCCGGCCGCCGCGAAGCCGAAGCCGCAGGCGCCCGCGGTGCAGGTGCGGGCCTGGCACTCGGTGTCGCTGCCGGGGCACTGCGTTGCGCCGGTGCAACCCACGCAGGTGCCGGCGCCGTTGCAGAAGCTGCCGCCGCCCGGACCGCAGGCCGAGTTCACGACCGTGGGGGGGAAGCTCGGCGCGCCCGCGACGCAGGCCTGGCTCGTACACAGGTTGCCGTCGTCCACCGGGAGGTCGGTGTTCTGCGCGACTGCCACGATGGCGCCCGCCCCGTTACAGCGGTTCTCCTGGCAGTCGTTGGGCGTCTGCGCCGTGGTCACGAAGCCCACCGCGGTGAAGCCCAGGCCGCACACGTTGTTGGTGCAGGTGCGCACCTGGCACTGGGTGTCGCTGCCGGGGCACTGGGTGGCCGCGGTGCACGCCACGCAGGCGCCGGCGGTGCTGCAGAAGGCGCCACCATTCTGGGTGCAGGCGGTGTTCACCGCGACCGCGGGGAAGCCCGGGGCGCCGTTGGTGCACACCTGGCTCGTGCACTGGTTGCCGTCGTCGGCGGGGAGGTCGGCGTTGTCGTTCTGGTTCACGACGTTGCCGCTGCCGTCGCACGCGTTCTGCTTGCAGTCGTGGAGCGTCTGCGCCGCGACCGCGGTGTTCGCCGCGGTGAAGCGCACGCCGCAGACGTTGGCCACGCACGTGCGCGCCTTGCACTCGTCGTCGGTGCCGGGGCAGTCGGTGGGTGCGTTGCAGCCCACGCACACGCCGGCGCCGCACACGCCCGCGGTGCCGCAGGAGGTGCCGTTCGTGGCGTTGGTGAAGGTCGGGGTCCCCGAGACGCAGGTGTCCACGGTGCAGGCGTTGTTGTCGTTGGGCAGGTCGGCGGCGTCGGGGGCGAGGGTCACTGCGCCCGCGCCGTCACACACGTTCTTCTGGCAGTCGCGGGCCGTCTGCGAGGCGACCGGCGTGTTCTGCGCGGTGAAGGCCACGCCGCACACCCCGGCGGTGCAGGTGCGCTGCTGGCATTCCCCATCGGTGCCGGGACAGTCGGTGGCGGCGACGCAGGCCACGCAGGCGCCGGCGCCGTCGCACAGGGTGCCCGTGCCTTCGGTGCAGGTGGTGCCGGCCGTGACGGGCGGGTTGGACGGCACGCCCGCGGTACACACGTTGCGGGTGCAGGTGGTGGCGTCGACGCGCACGTCGGCGTCGTCGGCGACGCGCTCGGTGGCGCCGGCGCCGTCGCACTGGTTCACCTGGCAGTCGCCGGCCGCCTGGGTGGCGAGCGCGGTGCCGCGGGCCGCGTTGTTCGCGCCGCAGGTGCCCGCCACGCAGGTGCGCGCCTGGCACTCGGACGAGGCCCCGCAGTCGGCGGGGGCGGTGCAGGTCACGCAGCGGCCCTGGCCATCACACTTGAGCAGGCCGCCGGCGCCGCAGGCCGAGGCCGTGGCGCGGGGCGGGTGCGAGGGCACGCCGGCGGTGCAGACGTCATCGGTGCAGTCTTCGGCGTCGACCGGGAAGTCACTGTCGTCGTTCGCCGCGGCCGCGTGGCCAGCGCCGTCGCACTGGGTCACCTTGCAATCGCCGGCGAGCTGGGCGCCGACGCGCGTGCCCGCCGCGACGTTCGCCGTGCCGCACTGCTGGTTCACGCAGGTGTTCTCCACGCACGTGTCCGGGGCCGCACCGCAATCCGCGACGGTGGTGCAGGGCGTGCCCTGGGGCTCGGGGGTACAGGACAGGCCGCCGACGGTGAGCGCGGTGAAGAGGACGACGAGTCCGGCACGGATGGGGGAAGTCACGCGGCTCCTCTGGCTTGCCCCTGACCCCGAAGCAAGGCGCATTGCGCTACGAGCTACGAGCTACGAGCTACGAGCTACGAGCTACGAGCTACGAGCTACGAGCTACGAGCTACGAGCCACGAGCCACGAGCCACGAGCCACGCGCCACGCGCCACGCGCCACGCGCCACGCGCCGGTGGCCGCGCGCGGTGAGGGCGTCCGGCGACGCCGACGTCATGCGCCTGGGTTCGAGGCGCCTGAAGTCGAGCCG
>CAISKJ010000521.1 GCA_903885885.1 uncultured delta proteobacterium | reverse complement strand
TTGCGTCGGCGCGACGAGCTCGCTGGCGAGCGCTACGGCGACGAGCGCTACGACGAGGCCCAGGTGTACGTGGGCGAGGCCGACCGGGTGCTCGCGCCCCTGCGCCGGCAGGTCGAGGGCGTGGCGCGCGCGCTGTCGGGTGTCATCGGCTGAGCGGTGTTTCCGCGGTTGCGCTGCGGCGGCGCTCCGCTAGGGTGGGCGCCCCCCTCCGAACGCCTCCGCCGAAAGGACACCTCGCATGAGCCGCGCCTACCGGGTCAACTGGGTTACCGCGTCGAGCACCGTGACCACGAGCGACACCCTCACGATGGGCGTCTCGCTGCTGGGCATTCTGCCCGAGGCCGAGATGGCCGCGATGCTGCGCGACGCGCTCGTGCGGGCGGGGTGGGCGCGCGGCGACGACGGCACGCTCACGAAGGCCCTCGGCGAGCTCACGGCCACCCTCGACGCGGGGGCCTCGAAGGTCACGGTCACCGCGAGCGCCGAGAACGCGGTGAGCGCGCGGGGCACCCACAAGGGCGACGCCGACAAGAACCTCGCAGAGGCCCAGTCGAAGGAGCGCGCGCGCCTGCTCGCCGAGCTCGCGAAGCGGCTCTCGGCCGCCGAGCCCGACCTGCGCGCGACGATGGGCGAGGCCGTGCAGCGCGTGTACGTCGAGGCCCTGCGCAAGAAGGCCGCCTCCATGGGCACCATCGAGAGCGTGCACGAGGGCACCGCGAGCGACGGCGAGTACGAGGTCACCATCAAGGTGCGCACGTGAACCGCACCGTACCCATCGCCACGCTCCCCACCGCGCTGCGCGTGGAAGACGCCGTCGAGGCCGCCTGCGCGCCCGACATCGCCTTCATCGAAGAGCGCCTGCGCCGCGGCACCTCGGTGCTCGTCGAGTGCGACAAGGAGCTGTCGCTCTACCTCTACCTCTCGCTGCGCGCGCGCCTGCGCCGCACCAAAGACGCGCCGAAGCTCGTGGTGATCGACGGCCGCCCGGCGCCCGACACGCCCTCGCGCGGCAACCTCCCGCGCATGCTCGAGCAGCTCACCGAGGCCATTCGCGGCAGCGTCGATCGCACCATCATCGTGCTGCTTCACCTCGACGTGCTCACCACCACGCACACGGGTCTCACCCTCGAGGCGCGCGAGTCGATTCCGCTGTTGTATGAGAACCCCGAGGCTATTTTACTGGGCTTTCGCGACCCGAGCTTCGAGATCCCCAAGGTGATTCAAGGGGTGTTCGGGGCGAAGCGAGAGATTACGGGCATCCCCCGCGAGGCGCTGCCCAAGATCATTACGCAGCGCGAGGCGAAGTCGCTGCACGCCACCGACTTCGACCCCTTCGGGCTCTACAAGTACGTCTCGGGCCTCAACCCTGTTCGGTGTCGGCGCATCTTCAACGACCTCGGCGCGCGCCGCGAGGCGACCGCGGGGCGCCCCATGGCGCAAGAGGTGTATCAAGAGATTCGCAAGCAGACGGTGAGCGACGACATCGAGCTCCCCAGCGTAGACCTGGAGAAGGATCTTGGCGGATACCACGAGGTAAAGACCCGCTTGAAAGAGGAGCTCATCGAGCTCGTACGGCGAAAGGAGAGCCTCGGCACCGAGGGGGACATTCAGGCCATCGAGAGCCTGCTGCCCCGCGGGGTGATTTTTCACGGCCCTCCGGGCACGGGCAAGACCTTCTTCGCCAAGGCCGTCGCCACCGCGCTCAACGCGACGGTGATCGTGGTGTCGGGCCCCGAGCTCAAATCCAAGTGGGTCGGCGAGTCGGAAGAGAACCTCCGGCGGGTGTTTCGCCAGGCGCGGCAGTCGGCGCCGTCGGTCATCGTGTTCGATGAGATCGACGCATTCGCCCACCAGCGCGGCACCTACGTAGGCTCGGGCGTAGAGCACTCCATGGTGAACCAGCTTCTCACCGAGATGGACGGCTTTCGCAAGAACGAGATGATCTTCGTGGTAGGCACCACGAACTACCTCGAGTCGCTCGACGGCGCCCTCATGCGCCCGGGGCGCTTCGAGTTCATGATCGAGATCCCCGCGCCCAGCGCCGACGACCGCGCCGAGATCATCAAGATCTATGACAAGAAGTTTTCCCTGGGGCTCTCGGAAGAGCTCGTGAAGCACCTCGTCCGGCGCACCGAGGGCATGGCCGACCGCGAGAAGAACATCCCCTTCTCGGGAGACCATTTGTATTCAGTGTGCCGCGCCCTCAAGCGACAGCAGCTTCGCACGGGCGCCACCGAGTTTACCGCGGACGACATCGACAAGGCCCTGCAGCGCAAGACGCGGCGCCCCGTGGTGCTCTCGCCCGAGGAGGAGCGCGTGATCGCCATTCACGAGGCCGGTCACGCATTGGTGG
>CAISKJ010000520.1 GCA_903885885.1 uncultured delta proteobacterium | reverse complement strand
GGATGGCCACCGAGCGCCCCCACGTCTCGGCGATGTACTGCGCCAGGTCTTTGCCGTTCAGGAGCTCCATCACGAGGAAGGGCATCCCCGTGTCGGCGTCGACGTCGGTGTCGATCACGTTCACCACGTGGTCGCTGTCGATGTTGGCGCACACGCTCGCCTCGCGGTGAAAGCGCTCGACGCTCGCCGCGTCGGCCATCACCTCGGGCAACAGCACCTTCAGCGCGAGGCGGCGTCGCGTGCCCAGGTGCTCGACCTCGTACACCTCGGCCATGCCCCCCGCGCTGATGCGACGAATGAGCTTGTAGCGCTTCGCGAACACCGCCCCCGTGGTCACGGTGGGGCGGAGCGCAGGCGAGTCGTCGCCTGGCGCGGGATCGCGCGTTGGGTTCTCGTCCGTTCCAGTCACGACGGCGGCGGACTCTACCCCACGTCGCGCACGCGGCGCGAGTGCCCTTCCATCTTGTTTTTCCGTGGGTGCTGGGCCCTTGACTTGCGCAACACAGGCGGGCATAGACCGCCCCCGTCGCGACCCATGGTGGCACCCTCTCCGATCTCGTGCGCGCCCGTCGAGGCTCCGATCCCGATGCTCCAGCGCGCGCCCACCACCCTCGCAGCAAGCACGCCCGGCGCGACGCTCCGCGACGTGGTGGCGCTCACCAAGCCGCGCCTCACCTCGCTGGTGCTCTGCACCACCACCGGCGGCATCGGCCTCGCGGGCGGCCGCATCCTCTCGGCGCGCACGGCCCTCACGCTCCTGGGCACCACCCTCGCCGTCGCGGGCGCCCACACGCTCAACTGCTGGCTCGAGCGCGACCTCGACGGGTTCATGGAGCGCACGAAGCTCCGCCCGCTCCCCGCCGGTCGCTTCGACCCGCGCGTGGCCCTCGTGCTCGGGCTCGTGTACTCCGCGGTGTCGGTGCCCGTGCTCTTCCTGGGCGTCAACGCGCTCACGGCCCTGCTCGGCGCCATCGCCCTCGCGAGCTACGTGCTGGTCTATACCCCCATGAAGACGCGCTCCCCCGCGGCGCTCTACGTGGGGGCGATCCCCGGCGCGCTCCCGCCCCTCATGGGGTGGACGTCGGTCACCAACAAGCTCGAGACCGCCGGCGTGGTGCTCTTCGCGATCCTCTTCGTGTGGCAGCTGCCGCACTTTCTCGCGATCGCCATCAACCGCAAAGAAGACTACGCCCGCGCCGGCGTGAAGACGCTCCCCTCGGTGCGCGGCGACGCGGTGGCGAGCCGTCACATCGCCCTCTGGGTCGCGGCCCTGGTGCCCATCACCCTGGCGCTCGTGCCCCTCGGCGTGGCCCACGGGTTGTACCTCGCGGCGGCCCTCGCCCTCGGCGCGATGTTCTTCGGCGTGAGCGTGCGCGGCCTCACGGGCAACACCGACAAGCCCTGGGCGCGCAAGGTCTTCCTCGCCTCGCTCGTGCACCTCACGGGGCTCTTCGTGGCCCTCATGGCCGATGCCCGATGAAGCGACCGACGTAAGGGCGTCGGCGCCGAAGCCCACGCTCGGTCAGATCCTCCGTGCGCGCCCGTGGATGGCCGCCCCGTGGGTCGCCCTCGCGCTCGCCACGCCCGTCGTGGTGGCGCTGCGCATGCGCCCCGCGCCGGTGCCGGTGATCCGCCAGCTCCCGCCCTTTCGCCTCACCGACCAGACCGCGCACGCCTACGGCACCGACG
>CAISKJ010000519.1 GCA_903885885.1 uncultured delta proteobacterium | reverse complement strand
TCCGACAGGCGGTGCCGCTCGACGGCGCGCGCGAGCGTCATCTCGAGCACGTCGAGGCGCGCGGGCTTGGAGAGAAAATCGTAGGCCCCCGCGCGCATCGCCTCGACCGCCGTCTCCAGCGAGCCAAAGCCCGTGAGCAGCACCACGGGCACGTCCGGCGTGCGGTCGTGCACCTTGCGGCACAGCGAGATGCCGTCGAGGCCCGGCATGCGAATGTCGCTGAGCACCACGTCGAACTCCTCGGCGTCGAGCAGGGCCAGCGCCTCGACGGTGGAGACCGTGTCGCGCACCGACCACCCGCGAGGCTCGAGCCCTTCGCGCAGCGCCGCGCCCAGCGAGGGGTCGTCATCGATGAGCAGTACGCGGCCCTTCATGCGGTGGCCTCTTCTTTCGCGAGCGCAGGAACGTAGAGCTGGAACACCGTGCCGCCGCCGGGGCGGTCTTCGAAGCACGCCCAGCCGCCGTGCTCCGCGGCGATGCCCCATGCAACCGAGAGTCCCAGCCCGGTGCCCTCACCAACATCCTTCGTGGTGAAGAAGGGTTCGAAGACGCGCTCGCGGTCTTCGGGCGCGATGCCGGGTCCGCGGTCGGCCACCGAGATTCGCACGAAGGGCCCCGCGGCGGTGACTCCCTCCGGCGGCGTGGCGTCCACCGTGGCGACGCTCACGCTCACCGTGGCGCCCTGGGGCGAGGCCTGGAGCGCGTTCATCACCAGGTTGGTGACTGCCTGTCCGAGCTGCAGCGCGTCGCCCAGGAGCCGCCCTGGCGCGTCGCCGAGGTGGGCCTCGAGCGCCACGCCGCGGCGCGTGGCCATGGGGCGAAGAAACGCCAGCGTGCCCTCGACGAGCGAGCGCACCGCCACGGGCGCGGCGCCTTCGCCCTTGCGCCGCGAGAAGTCGAGCAGCGCGCGCACCACCCCGGTGATGCGCTCGACGGCCTCGACGACGGCCTTCGCCGACGCCCGCGCGCGGTCTCCCTGCACGGTGCCGTCGGCGATGGTGCTCGCCCGCGCCTCGATCACGTTGAGGGGCGTGCCGATCTCGTGGGCGAGCCCCGAGGCCATCTTGCCCACCGTGGTGAGCCGCTCGGCGTGGCGGAGCTGCTCGTACGCGCGGAGCTTCGCGCGCGTCTCGTGCTCGGCGCGATCGCGGGCGGCCGCGAGCTGGTCGCACATGGCGTCCATCGCGCGCGCGAGGTCGCCGAGCTCGTCGTGGAGGCGCAGGGCGAGGGGCCCCGAGAGGTCGCCGAGGCCCACGCGCTGGGCCTTCGCGATCACCTTGCGGGCGGGCACGCCCACGATCACGAGGCCCAGGAGAAACGACGCGAGGCCGCACACGCACACCACGAGCGCCGCCGAGGTGGCGCTGTCGCGAATGCTGCCCGCGACGAAGCGCTGCTCGCCCTCGAGCGACTCGCGGATCTCGAGCACCTCGGTGCGCGACTCGTCGACGGGCACGGCGATGTACGTGAGGTGCGCCGCCTCGCGCGGGGCGTCGCGCTCGATCACGCTGCGCACGGCGCGCCGACGGAGCGAGCGCAGCCCCGCGCACGTGAGGCCCGCGGGCAGCGCGGCCACGTCGGAGTCGGCGCACACCAGCCGGAGCTGCACCGCCGTGTCGGTGGTCTGCACGTGGCGCAGCACGTCGCGCGCCGCGTCGACGCCGCGCCGCGCCCACACCTCGGCGATGGTGGCGGCCACGAGGGCGCCCAGCACCCGGTGCGAGCGGTCGCGCTGCTCTTCGAAGTGGTCGCGCTCGCGCTCGACGCGCAGGCGCGCCGTGACCGCGAGCACGGTCACGCACACGACGAGGAAGGCCAGCGTGACCTTGAGCGTGAGCCGCACGTCACGCGGTGGGGTCGTAGTTGAGGTTCGGGGCGAGCCACCGCTCGACCTCGCGCACGGTCATGTGCTTGCGCATGTGGTAGTCGGCCACCTGGTCGCGGTCGATCTTGCCGAGGGTGAAATACCGCGCCTGCGGGTGCGCGAAGTAGAGCCCGCTCACGCTCGAGCCGGGCCACATCGCGAACGACTCGGTGAGCGTGATGCCCACGCGCTTCTCCACGTCGAGGAGCGACCAGAGCGCGCCCTTCTCGGTGTGGTCGGGGCACGCGGGGTAGCCCGCCGCCGGGCGGATGCCGCGGTATTTCTCCGCGATGAAGTCGCTGGTGGTGAGCGCCTCGTCGCGGCCGTAGCCCCAGGCGTCGCGCGCCATCTTGTGCATGCACTCGGCGAAGGCCTCGGCGAGGCGGTCGGCGAGGGCCTCGGCCATGATGGCGCTGTAGTCGTCGTGGGCGGCGCGGAAGCCGT
>CAISKJ010000518.1 GCA_903885885.1 uncultured delta proteobacterium | reverse complement strand
GGCGCACCGCGCGGTGCGCCCCCGTCACCCACAGGAGCGGAACGAAGGCCCACCCGCGGTCGATCACGCGCTCGCGCTGCAGGATCGTCGCGAACTCCGCCGCCTCGAGGTTCGCCGGCACCTGCACGCGCACCACGACGCCGCGACCGCGCCGCGGCGTGATCGCGTACGACACCCCGTAGGCCCCCACGAGAATCGCCCCGAGCGCCGCGAAGGCCGCGTACGCGCCGAGGGGCGAGCGCTTCTTCGACGGCCGGCGCCGCGGGGCGTGCGCGGCGCGCGGGCTCTGCCGCGCGCTCACGCGTCGTCGGGGTCCCACCCGCTCCCGCCGCGCTTCGTGTCGACGTACGACTGCAGCAGGAGCGTGGCGGCCTCGGCGTCGATGCCCGCCCGGCCCTTCACGCCCCGCGCGATGCGCGAGCGCTGCGCCTGCGTCGTGGTGAGACGCTCGTCCCACAATACGATGGGCGCAGCGACCTTCGCGCGCAGCGACTTCACCACCGCGCGGGCGCCGCGGGCGGCGGGGCCCTCGGAGCCGTCCATGTTGAGCGGCAGGCCGACGACCACCTCGTCGGGCGCCTCGCGCGCGAGGAGCGCCACGATGGCGCCGAGCGTGGCCGCACCGGGCGTCACCTCGAGCGTCGCGAAGGGGCGCGCGGGCAGGTCGTCGTCGTCGTGGAGGCTCACGCCGATGCGGCGCGCGCCGAGGTCGAGTGCGAGGCGCTTCACGGCCGCGAGTATGCGTCAGGTGCGCCCAGATACGTGCGGCGTTTCGAGCCCCTCGAGGTGCCGCAGCGACCCCCGCGCCGGGTCGACCGCGACGCGCGCGCCCGACACCCACGGGCGGTTCAGCGCGCCGTGGCCGAAGGGGGCGCCCCACAGCACGGGCACGTCGAGGTCGCCCAGGCGCTCGCGGCACACGTCCTCCACCGTGACCCCGTCGGGGCCCGCGCCGCAGCCCGCGAACTCGCCGAGCACCACCGCCGCGACGCCGCGCAGCGCCCCCGACGCGCGCAGCGTGGTGAGCATCCGGTCGACGCGGTACGGCGCCTCGTTGATGTCTTCGAGGAGCAGCACCGCGCCCCGCAGGTCGAACTGCCAGGCGGTGCCCGCCAGGGCCGCCACGAGCGCGAGGTTGCCGCCCAGCGCGAGGCCCTCGACGGCCGCGCCGCCGTGGAGCGCGGCGAGGCCCTCCCACGCGCGCGGAGCGGCACCCGAGACCACCGACCAGAGCTCGTCGCGCGAGGCGTCGCCGCGGCCGATGGCGCTCACCATGGCGCCGTGCACCGACCGCACGCCGGCGCGCGACCACAGCGCGTGCAGCGCCGTCACGTCGCTGTAGCCCACCACGGGCTTGGGGCACCGCGCGAGGGCGTCGATGAGCTCGCCCCCCGCGCGCTCGAGGAGGCGCAGCGCGCCGTGGCCGCCGCGGGCCGCCCAGAGGCAGCGCACCGCGGGGTCGCCGAGGGCGTCGAGGAGCATCGCGAGGCGCGCCCCGTCGTCGCCGGCGAGGAAGCCCGCGCGGCCGTACCAGCGCGCGTCGTCGGGCACCGCGGCGCGCTCGCGCAGCCAGCCGACGCCGCGCTCGAAATCGTCAAGGGGAAAGGGCGAAGAAGGCGCGACGACAGCCACGCGGGGCAGTGAAGAGTGCATCGACGGCGGCGGAGCATCGCCGCGGCGGCGGGTGCCGGTCAACCTCTTGCTCGACGGCCGCGGGTCGCACGATCATCCGCGGCGATGACCCCCTCGACGAGCTTCGATGTGAGGCGCCCCGTGGTGCGCTCGTACCTGCCCACCTACCTCGCCAACGCCGTGAAGCACGTGCGCGCGGGCGGCCACGCGGTGATCCGCGCCACGCCGTCGTGGTACCTGCTGCTCCCGTGCGACGACGACGGCGACATGCCCGAGCTGGCGGCGTGGGCGCTCCTCGACCTGCAGCTCACGAAGAGCACGCGCGTGCGCTCGGGCGAGGCGAAGGGCCTCGTGCGCGCCCGCATCACGCGCGAGCTGCGCTACATCGTCGAGGGGTGGATCGAGCGCGATAGCGTTGAGAAGAAGTCGACCACCGTGGTGACGCTCGATTGTGTGGCCTGCGGCGCGTGCTGCCGCGACAACGACGTGATCCTCGACAAAGACGACTTCGCGCGCTGGCGCGAGGCCGGCCGCAGCGACCTCATGGACCCGCAGTTTCTCCGCGCCCGCAAGCGCAAGCTGAGGCTCCTGCCCAACGGCGACTGCGTGCACCTCTGCGGCAACATGTGCGGCATCTACGAGGTGCGGCCCGACAACTGCCGGGCCTTCCCCGCGGGGAGCGAG
>CAISKJ010000517.1 GCA_903885885.1 uncultured delta proteobacterium | reverse complement strand
CGATCAGCCACAGGTGCCCCACGCCGACCGGCCCGACGATCCCGAGGATCACGACGAGGGTGATGGTGGTGCCCGTGGCGGGGGCGAGGTCGACCCACGTCTGGTCGAGCCACCAGTGCTCCGCCCAGCTCTTGGTGCCTTGCGACTGCGCCACGATGGCCACGAGCGCGCCGGCCGCGTTGGTGATCGAGAAGTACTTGGTGAGGCCCGGGAGAAAGCCCGGGTTCGTCGCGGTGGCCACCGCATGGGCGCGCGCCTTGAGGTTGGCCGGGGGCGCGTAGTCGGTGTACTTGGTGCCGACCTTCTTCACCGTGAGGGGCGTAGTCTGCGAGAGCGTGGCGAGGTCGGGGCCGAGGTCCCATGTCTCGAGGGCCGGCGTCGCGGGGTCGGTCCACACGGCGGCGTCGGGCGGGAGCGCCGCATTCGCCTTCCAGAACGCGATCCAGCCGGGATCAACCTGTCCGGGGCGCGCCTGCGCGAGGTACATCGCTTCGTCTCTCATGGTGTGGACCCTCTTCGAACGGGAGTACACGTTCGATGGGCCCGCGATCAAATTCGTCGCACCGCGCGCGCAACAGAAACGGGCGCACGGCACGTATCCTGCGAAGAGGTGCACGCACATGAACCACAAGACGCTCTCTCGAACGCTCGGTTTGCTCGCTCCCGCGATGGTCGCGCTGGCGGTCTCGCTCGCTCCGCGTGACGCGCACGCGCAGTTTCGCGCGAGCGCCTACCTCGGGTATCAGCGCATCGCGGGGGGCGGCAACGCGAGCGGCACCTTCGCGGCGCGCGCCGAGGCCACGGTGGGCTTCATCCCCTGGCTGCAGGCGGGCCTCTACGGCGAGTCGCTGAGCCCCTTCAGCGAAGGCAAAACGGGCTGGGGCCTCGGCGCGGTGGCCACGCTGCGCCCGATGCTCCCGGGCACCTCGATCGACCCCATGGGCTACGCGTCCATCGGGTATCAGCGCGCGCCGGTGGGCTCGGTGTTCGCCGGGGGGCCGCTCTTCGAAGTGGGCGCGGGGCTCTCGTGGCACGTCATTCCGCTGCTCGACGTCGAGCTCCGCGGCGGCTACGTGGGGCTCTTCGACGACAAGAGCCTGCACGGATTCTCCGCCGCGGTGGGCGTGTCGCTGCACCCATAGCGGCTCGCGGCCTCACGGGTGGTACTGTCGCCGCCCCCTCGCATGACGCCACTCCCCGACAACGACGCGCTCGGCATCACCCCTCAGCAATGCGAGGCCTTCGCGGCGCTGGCGCTCGCGACGGGCCGCGCGGGGCGCGTGGTGGGCGAGGCGAAGGGCGAGTACCGCGTGTGGGCCGACGGCGACGAGTACGCGGCGGCCTGCGCGAGCAAGCTCTTCGGGCGCGCGGCGGGGCGTGGTGATCTCCCCGCCGTGGGCGACTGGGTGGCGCTCGACCTCGCCGACGCGGCGGCGCCGCGGGTGGTGGCGCTCCTGCCGCGCGCGACGAAGTTCTCGCGCAAGGCCGCGGGGCACCGCGACGACGAGCAGGTGGTGGCGGCCAACGTCGACGTGGCGCTCATCTCGGCGGGCCTCGACGGTGATTTCAACCTCCGGCGCCTCGAGCGGTACCTCGCCGTGGCGTGGGAGAGCGGCGCGACCCCCGTGGTGCTGCTCACCAAGTGCGACCTCGCCGACGACCTCGCCGCGCGCGTGGCCGAGGCGCGGGGCGTCGCGGGCCGCGCCGAGGTCATCGCGACGAGCGCGCGCACGGGCGAGGGCGTGGCGGCGGTGCGGGCGCTCCTCGGGCCGCGGGTGACGGTGGCCTTCATGGGCTCGTCGGGCGTGGGCAAATCGACGCTGGCCAACACCCTCCTCGCGCGCGACGCGCAGCGCACCCAGGACGTGCGCGAGCACGACCAGCGCGGGCGCCACACCACGACGCACCGCGAGCTCTTCGTGCTGCCGTCGGGCGCGCTGCTCATCGACACGCCGGGCATGCGCGAGCTGCAGCTGTGGGACGTGTCGCGCGGCCTCGACGCGGCCTTCGAAGACGTCGCCGACCTCGTGGCGCGATGCCGCTTCAGCGACTGCGGCCACGGCGCCGAGCCGGGCTGCGCGGTGCGCGACGCCCTCGCGGCGGGCGCCCTCGACGGCGCGCGCTACGCGAGCTGGCAGAAGCTCTCCGACGAGGCCGCGCGCGTGCGCGAAATGCGTGCGGCGAAGGCCCGCGCCGCGACGCGGGGGCGGCGTCCGCGAGATCGGTAGACGGGCGTCGGTGGCCTGCTGGTGGCGCGGGTCTGACTGCTCTATGTTCCGCGGTTGGAATGGCCAACACCGACCCGGCATGGCACGCGAACCCTGTGGACGAGCTCGCGCGCGCGCGCGGCACCGACCTCGCGCGAGGCCTCGGGGCCGACGACGTGCAGCGGCTGCGGGCGGAGTTCGGCGTCAACGCGCTGCCCGCGCCGCCGAAGCCGTCGGTGCTCAAACAGCTGCTGGGGCAGTTTCTCAACCCGCTGGTGGGCACGCTGCTGGCGGCGGCGGCCATCGCGGTGGGCGTCGCGGTGTGGGGCTCCGAGGGGGGCCGCGGCTGGGCGCGCTTCAGCGACGCGATCGCCATTCTGACCATCGTGGTGGTGAACGCCCTCATCGGCTTCTACCAGGAGAAGAAGGCCGAGAAGGCCCTCGACGCGCTGCTCAAGCTCTCGGCGGCGAAGTGCAAGGCGCTGCGCGCGGGCGAAGAGAAGGTGATCGACGCGCGCGAGCTCGTGCCCGGCGACGTGGTGCTGCTCGAGGCGGGCGACAAGGTGCCCGCCGACCTGCGGCTCGTCACCGCAACAGAGCTCCAGACCATTGAGGGTGAGCTCACCGGCGAGAGCACGGCGGTGGAGAAGGACGCGTCGACGCGCCTCGCGGCGGCGACGCCCCTCGGCGACCAGGTGACCATGGTGTTCTCGGGCACCACGGTGGTCAACGGCGAGGGCCGCGGGCTCGTGGTGGCCACGGGGCGCGAGACGCAGGTGGGCCGCGTGGGGCGCATGCTCGCCGACGTTGAGAAGCACCAGTCGCCCCTCGAGGAGCGCCTCGACGAGTTCGGCACGCGCATCTTGTGGATCACCGTGGCGCTCAGCGTGGCGCTCTTCGCCATCGGGGCGATCAAGGGCACGGTGCCGTGGCACGTGCTCCTCCTCACGGCGGTGAGCGTCGCGGTGGCGGTGATCCCCGAGGGGCTGCCGGCCATCACGTCGATCACGCTCGCGCTGGGGATGCAGCGCATGGCGCAGCGCGGGGCCATCATCCGCAAGCTCGCCGCGGTGGAGACCCTCGGGTGCGCCACGGTGGTGTGCTCCGACAAGACGGGCACGCTCACGCGCAACGAGATGACCGTGCGCGCCATCGCGGTCGACGGCCACGACCTCACCGTGACGGGCGAAGGGTACGGCGACGGCGGCGAGCTCCTCGAGAACGGCGTCGTGGTGGCCGACCCCGTCGAGAGCGTGCGCGAGGTGATTCGCATCGGCGCCGTGGTGAACACCGCGCGGGTCAAGCGCGCGAAGGGCGCCACGGAGGTGTCCGGCGACCCCACCGAGGCGGCGCTCCTGGCGCTCGCGTCGAAGGTGCAGCTCGAGCGGCACAGCGCCCTCGGGCGCCGCGAGGAGCTGTACTCGATCCCGTTCAACAGCGAGCGCAAGCGCATGACGGTGGTCACGCGCGAGCGGGGCGCCGGCGGCGCGAGCGTGGTCACGGCGCACGTGAAGGGGGCGGTCGACCTGCTGCTCCCGCTGTGCACGCATGTGATGACCGACGGCGGCGTGGTGGCCCTCGACGACGCGCGCCGGGCGTCGCTCATGGCGCGCGCCGAGGCCTTCTCGGCGAGGGCGATGCGCGTGCTCGCGATGGCGACGCGCGACGGCGGCGACGAGCTGCTCGACAAGACGCAGGTGGAGCAGAGCCTCGTGTTCGTGGGCATGGTGGGCATGATCGACCCGCCGCGCGCCGAGGCGAAGGCGGCCATCGAGGCGGCCCGCGTGGCGGGCATCCGCGTGGTGATGATCACCGGCGATCACCCGGTGACGGCGCAGGCCATCGCGAAGGAGCTCGGGCTGTGGGTCGAAGGGGCCCTCACCGTCACGGGCGACGCGCTGCGCGAGATGAGCGACGAGGCCCTCGCGGCGGTGCTCCCGCGGGTGCGCGTGTTCGCGCGGGTGGACCCCGAGCACAAGCTCCGCATCGTGCGCGCGCTCCAAGACGCGCACAAAGACACGGTGGCCATGACCGGCGACGGCGTGAACGACGCGCCCGCCATCAAGCAGGCGGCCATCGGCGTGGCGATGG
>CAISKJ010000516.1 GCA_903885885.1 uncultured delta proteobacterium | reverse complement strand
GTCGAGACGTGTGCGTTGCATGGGGTTCTTCCTGCGATGTAACGATGTAAGTGGCGACCGGCACGGCGGGCCGCGCGTTCCCACCGTGAAGGGACGGCGATTTCTGGGCTACCGGATCTCGGTGGCGACGATCTCGTACCGGGTCCGCTTCTGACCAGACACTTCAAGATAAACGTAGCCGCTTGCGGTCGCGGTATGATGCACGAATATGCCTCGACCGCTGCTGAAGCCCGTACATGACTCATGAAGCTCGATCACCACGTCCGAGTTGTTCACGAAGCTTCGAACGATGCGTACCCGGTATCGCCGTCCGGCTTCGACGCGGAGCCTCAGCCAGTCTTTGTCGTAGCGACTGTGCAACGAGTGGGTCTGTTGCTCATCGACGAGGATGGGCTTTGCGCTGCTGCATTGGTTGTCGAGCTCATACGAATCGGGAGCGAGCCCGCAGCTCGCAGTAAGCATGAGCGGGAGGGCGACACGGAGTGAGAGCGATCTGAAAACCACGACGCGAACATACCAACGCGCGCAGCGCACAACAATGCGCTGCGATGTCAGAAGCGTCGTCGCCTGCGTGGCTCCCCGTGAGGCCGAACTACTCCAAACGAGTCCCGGCCATGCAGCGCGTCGCGCGAACTCCGCGACGACTTCAGGGGGGTACGCAGCGCCGGCGCCACGAGGCCCGCGTGCCGGGTTCCACGCCGCGGTGTCGCGCGACGTCATCGGGGAGCGCGCGGGTGTGATCGCCGCTCGCGAGGAGCGGCGCATGGTAGGTTTTCGTCTCGCGCGGGGGCGCGGAGCCCGCGGCGAGCAACGGGTCACGGCGCGGTCCGCCGCACGGGACCGCCTTTGTACACACTCAATTCTCACGAGGAGCACGCCTTGAGCCCATCGATGACTTTTCTGCGCGAACTGCTCGACACCGCGACGGCGCCCCTTGGCGCCGTGGAGCAACGACGCGCCTTCGGGAGCGTCGGGTACTATGTCGACGGCCGCATGTTCGCGCTGGCCTACGGACGCGGCGAGCGCATCGGCGTGAAGCTGCCCGAGGCCGCCGCGTTCGCCGAGGCGATGGCGCTCCCCGAGGCAGAGCCGTGGGCGCCGCACGGCGCGCCGATGACGTGGTGGGTGCTCCTGCCCGCAGACCTGCACGACGACAGCCGCGCGCTTGCCGCCTGGGTGGGCCGGGCGCACACGCTCGTGCAGGCTGCGCCGGACGAGGTGCTCGCACCGTCGCGCAAGGCGCGCGCCGCGAGCGCGGGGGAGGCCGCCCCGGCGAGCCGACCGAAACGTTCGAGCCCTTCCGCCAAGGGGAAGTCGTCTGCGAAGGCCACGAAGCGATGACCCCGCCCTCGACGGCGTGCGCGAGGCGGGCATGAACGCGCGGCTCCGCGGAGCCCCGGAGCGCCCCCCGGCACCGCGACGGAAGACGCGCGTCCCCCATCGCATGGCCTCGGAGTCGCCGCGCGACGGCTGCCGCGGATCGGCGGTGCGGCGGGCGGTGCGGGGCGATATCGTCGCGCGATGAGCCCGGGACAGAGCAGGTTCGTTCGCGGCTGCGTGGCGCTCATGGCGCTCCTCGTGGCGGGCACGCTGGTGCAAGGGGCGGTGCGGGTCGCCGAGGCCGCGCGCGACGACGCCGCTGCGCTCGCGCGCCTGCGCCGCCCGGTACCGCGCGTCGAGGGCGGCAGGCATCTCTTCCGCGCCCGCCTCGACGGCCGCGGGGCGCCCCTGTGCCGCGTGGAGCAGCGCTACGAGATGCGCGAGCGCGACAGCCGCGGCCGCGAGAAGCGCCGCACGGTGGTGGGCGCGGTGGCGATGCACGCCGCGGGGGCGTCGATCGTGACCGCCGACGGGCGCGCGCTCGCCCTCGGCGCCGGCGCGCTGCGCTTCGACCCGGCGGACCTGCGCCCCCTCGACGCGTGGCCTCAGGCCCGGGGGCGCGTCGCCGTGGCGCCGGTGTACCAGGGCGGCTGGGTCGAGGCGACGTGCGTGGCGCCCGGCGAGCCCCTCTTCGTCGATGCGTGCCTCGCCGCGACGGGCGACGCGCTGGCGCCCTGCACCGACGGCGCCGAGGCGGTGCTCACGCGCGGTGACGGCTCGCCGCAGCGTCGCGTGCGCGTGCTGGCGCGGGCCCTCGAGGCGGAGCTCGCCCTCGGCCTCGCGGCGCTCGCGACGCTCGCGCTGGCCGCGTGGGTGCGCCTGCGTCGCGACCCGCTGCTCGCCGCGCTCGGCGTGCCGCAGGACGAGCACACCCCCGACGGGCTCGCGCGCCTCGGGTGGCGCGTCGGGCTGAGCGCGGCCGTCGTGTGCGCGCTGGGCCTCGCGGTGTCGCGGTGGAGCGACGACGCCTGGACCGTCGCCGACTGCGCCGGGCTGCTGGCGGTCGCCTTCGCGGGCTGGTCGGTGGTGGGTGCCTTCGCGCGGGCGCGCGAGTGCGGCGACGCGCGCTCCGCGATCGGGCGCGTGCGGGCGTCGTCGCTCGCCGCCGCCGAGGCGGGGCGGGTCGCGGTTCCGGTGCATGTGCGCGGCGCTGGCGAGGCCGCGGTGAGCCACGACGGGCGCGCGGCGGCCTGGGTGCAGGCCACGCTCGTGCAGATCGTTCAAGAGGGGCGCGGGACGACGCGCCGCGTGCTGCACACGGCGGCGAGCCCCGCGCGGATCGCCGTCGACGACGCCTCGGGCGCGGGCGTGCTCGACCTCTCCGAGGCCACCGTCGACCTCGCTCCGCGGGTGGTGCACATCGCCGACCCGACGGAGGCCGCCCGCGTCTGGGCGCACTACGCCCCCGCGAGGGCGCCCGCGGTGCCCGTCGCGGTGGAGCTGCGCACGCTCGCGGTCAACGAGGCCTTGTGGGTGCTCGCCGACGCCGAGCGCGAGCCCGACCCGGGCGCCGAGCACGCGGCCTTTCGCACTGCGGCTACGCGGGTGCTGCTCCGCGCTGCGTTCGTGCGCCGCGACGACCGCGGGCGCGACCCCGACGCGGGGCTGCGTCGCGCGGCGGTGCGTTCGGCGGCGGCGGCGTGGGGCCTCGCGGCGGCGACTGCGCTCGCCGTGCTGGCGCTCGGGGCGCTGCGCTTCGTCGGCGGGGGCGGCTGAGTCGGTGCATCGCAGGAGGTGCGAGCGCCGCGTCGTGGCCCCGGGGCGAAGAGCAGGCGCGGCGGAGGAGGCTCGGGAGGGGTGTCGACGCGCGTCCGGCGCGCGCCCGTGCCCGATCGCCGCGCTCTGCCGACGGGGCAGGTCGTCGCGCGATGGCTCAGCGCGGCCTGGGCTTTGGATTCGCCAGCGCGGCGACGTAGGGGCGCAAGCGCTTCTCGAACCCGGCCACGACGGCTTGATCCTTCCCGCGAAACACGCGCATGTGGGGGGGGACGTATTTTCATCGGTTCTGCCGTGTTGCGCGGGCGGCAGCGTCGCGAGCAATGGGGTTGGCGGACCGGCAAGCGGGTCGAGCGCGCGCGTCTCGTCGGCCCGGGCCGTGGGTACGCGGCAAGGTCGGCGCCCGTGTGCGAGACCGCGTCGAAGATCCAAGCGAGCGGCACCGGCGCCTTGACTACTTCGTTGGAGCGAACACCGCGCGGCCGCCGCTCGCTCGTTCTGCACGGTCTTCAAGCAGCGCACGAGGGCCCAGTGGATCGAAAAACGGCGAGCGCCTCCGCGTCGGGTGACACGGAGGCGCCGCCGCTCAGCGTGCGATCAGGTCGCGTTGGGGTTGAGGCGCGCGAGCGTCCACGCGCCCGCACCGAGCTGCACGGTGCCGGGGTTGGCGACCACCGCGTGGAGGCCGAAGCCCTGGTCGGCGCGACCGCCGCCCATCGCCGCGCGCGGCGTGAGGGCGCCCGCCGCGATGACGAACACCTTCTGGTTCACTTCGCGGTCGACTACGAGCTCGCGTCGCACCTCACCTTCGGCGCGGCGGCCTTCGTCTCGTGGAACTCCATCTCGACCTCGGGCGGCAGCGAGCTGTCGGGCTTCGGCTTCGGCCTCGCGCCCCGCGTGGGCTACACGCTCGGGCTCACCGACCGTCTGTCGTTCTGGCCGCGCGCGGGCGTCACGCTCGCGTACATGAGCGCCTCGCCCGACGGTACAACGGGCACGGTGAGCGTCACCTCGAAGGTCACCTACGTGCCCCTGTGGGTGAACCTCGAGCCCATGCTCGTGTACGCCGTCGACCCGCACTTCTCGTTCACGCTGGCGCTCGTGTGCGACCTTCCGCTGCTCGGCGCCGTCACCTCGACGACGCGCACCACCGTCGGCAGCGTGAGCACCGAGCGCACCACCGAGTCGTCGGTGACGCAGCTCATCGTGGCCGCGCAGATCGGTGTGATGGGCCGCTTCTGACGGCGGTCATCGCGGGGCCCCGGGGGGGGCCCTGCCCGTTCGCGCCGCACTCGCTCCCTTCGGCGGCTGTGCGCGCGCGCGGCGGTGCGTATGCACGCCGACAGCGCGACGAACAGGCTTGCTGTCGTGGTGATCGGCCGGTGCCCTTCATCGTGGCCTCGTCCACGCTCGCGGGACGACGCCCCCCCAGTGGGCCATCGCGGCTCAGGGCGTGGGCGCAGCGCCGCCCGCACGCACGCGTTGAAAGTGATGGTAGTCGTTGTTGTCCACGAGGTGGCCCGCCATCTCGCGGAACCGGAGCGGCGCCGCCGGGGCCGGCTCTCCGGTGCGGAGGTCGTGACCGAAGCCCGCCATGATCAGGAGTCGACGCGCGTCGCCCTGACCCTCCCACGCGCAGCGGGCCGACTGCACGGGCTGCCCCCACCAGCTGAACCCCGTGCACCGCGGCGTCCCGTGGAGGTCCTGAATCGCCCAGAAGCCGCCATAGATGCCGATCGTCACGCCGCCCTCGACGATGGGTTGTGCCTCCGAGTATCCCGCGCCGCCCCCGGCGTCGTTCAGATACAAGCGATCGCCATCGACGACCGCCGACCAGAACCCCAGGTGCTCGGAGCGCGCGTGAGCGCGGCTCGTCGTCGTGAACTGAGAGGTATCGGGCGTGCCGCGGACACGGTTGGTGTGCGTGGCAGCGCCCTCCGCGGTGAAGGTCCACGTACCCATGTCCCGCTGCGACCATGCACCGACCATCGCGGCGCGGAGGGCGGCGGCTCCGGCGGCATCGGTCACTTCACGCTCGTTGGCGCTCCACCGCACCTCGAAGCCGAACGTTTCTCCGCCAACCAGCATGTCGGAGAAGGCTCTTCCCCGGTTGACGCCGCAGCGGGCGAGACCGGTGAACACGTTGTCGGCCGTCTCGACGCAGGTGAGGGTCTCCGGTGTCGCCGTGGCGCAGCGATCGATGAAGCCCGCGCCGTAGGCCGGGCGCAGCCGATCGATCGCGACGCGCGACTGCTCGGCCTGCGCGCCGAGAAAGCTCATCATGCGCCCCACATCTTCGAGGCACAGGCCGGCCAGGCGAGCGCAGCGCGTCGCCGCGTCGCCAGACTGCGCAGCGCGCGCCGTCGTCGGCGCCGCGAGCTGCGGAGCCCCCTCGGCGGTGATGGTCACGCGATGCGCGGTCGCGCCGCCGGGAGCGGGCACGGGAGCGGCCTGGCCTTCGGGTGTCGAAGGCGCGGCCGGCGACGGAGCGTGTACGGGGAGCGAGGTCGACGCGCAGCCGCCTCCCAGCAGGGCGAGCAGAGCGATGTCGAGACGTGTGCGTTGCATGGGGTTCTTCCTGCGATGTAACGAT
>CAISKJ010000515.1 GCA_903885885.1 uncultured delta proteobacterium | reverse complement strand
TCTTCCGATCTACGGAGGCGGCGCGAACTCCGGCGGGAGTTGTGCGCCCGCTGTACGCGTCCATGCGTCCAGCACGGCGCTCTCTGCGGCGCCGATGTCGTCGGGAAAGGCCGCGCCGACCTCCATCGACACAAGCACGGCGACGTACCCTCCCTCACGCGTGAGGGCGTGCGCGAGCGTGCGGAGCGCCGTGGTTTTGCCCACCTGCCTCGGCGCGTGGAGAACCAAATACAGGTGCTGGTCGACGAGGCCGCGCACCGCTGGCACGCGTCGCTCCGGCGGCAACATGTAGTGGAGCGCGGGTTTGCAGGGGCCTGCCGTGTTGAAGTACCGCGCCATCGCTCGGGTCGTATCACATTCGCGCGTGCGGGCCGATTCCACCGCGCGACGCGTCCCCTCGCCCGGTGCGAGGTGGGCCGCTACGGGTTGCTCCCTTGCGCGGTGTCGTCGAAGGCGCTGGCAGCGATCGTGTCGAGCACACCCCCCGCAAGTTCGACGGCGTGACGAGCGCGGAGCGGTCCCCCTTCGAGCACCTTCACCGCGAGCGCCCACGGGGCCGAATCGGGGGCGGCCGAACGCAGAACGACGAGGGCGAGATCACGCGCAGGCGACGCCGCGGGGAGCCCCTCGTCAACGGCGCGCAGGAGCACGAGGGCGACGTCGTGCAGCGTAGCGAAGGGCGCCGAGATTGGCCACGCACTGGCCACGACCTCCGGAAACGCCTTGTTTTCATGCATTTTCTTGTGGCCTTCTAAGCCATAGGTCCCGAGTTCGAGTCTCGGCGGGCGTGCCCTGTAAAAGAATCGGTATGGTGAGATTCGCCGCCTCGGCGTGGGCCGCGGTTACGCACCGACGCCGCGCTCCCCCCTTCGTGCTTGCCCGACGCACGCGATCTGAACGAGCCTCCGCCGCGGAGGTTGTTTCTGATGCGACGTTTTGCCATCGCGTTCGCGATGCTTGCTGCCTGCGCCTCGACGCAGGCCCCTGCGCGCTGCCCTGCGACCGCGCCCGAGGCCACGACCGCCCGGAGCCCGTCGACCGCCGCGCCGGCCGCGGCGCAGGGCGCCCCCGTCTCCGAGTTGCTCGCGCGGATTCCGCGCGGGGCCGAGGTGGTCGCGCGCGTCGACGTGCGGCGCCTCTTCGGCACGCGCCTCGGACGCATGGCCTCGCCGTTCCTCGTCTGGTCGCGCGAGTACGCCCGCCTTCGCGAGGCCTGCACCGAGCGGCCGTGGGAGGAGCTTCAGTCCCTCGAGGGCGTGTACCGTGAGGGCCACGTCGCCGTCGCCCTCCTCGGTCCCGTCGCCGAGGAGAGCCACCCCTGCGCCGCGACAGTCCTGGGCGCGCGCGACGTAGGCCCGTTCCGCACGCGGCAGGTGGGCGGCTCCGACGCGCTCGTGCTCGGTGAAGATGCCGCGCGTCCGTCGCTCATGGCCGCGCGCCTCGGCGATGGCAATGCCTCGGACGACGAAGCGTTCTCGCGGCTCCCGCCGGGCATGGCCGCGCCCATCGCCGTGGTGCTCGTGCGAGGGCGCTCCTACCGCGAGGCAATGGCGTACCTCGAAACGCTCCAGGACGAGGTCGGTCACCGTGAAGGCCGCGAGGGCGGGCCCGCGCGCCCCGCGCTCCCGCACCTCGAGCTGGCGTCGCGTGCGGCCCTCCAGACGCTCCAGAGCGGGCGCATCGAGGTCGGTCAGAGCGCCGCCGGCGACCTCGACATGCGCCTCTCGCTGCTCTTCACATCGCCCGAAGACGCCGAGCGCTACGTCTCCTCGTCGCGCGACGACATGCGCACGCGCATCCCCGCCTATGTGAACCAGATCATCGCGCAGGAGATGCGAGACAACCCCGACGCCCCGCGCGCAGCGCAGGCCTTCACGGCGGAGATGTCGTCGTGGCTCACCGAGGCCACGCCGATGGAGGCGCGCGGCTCCGTGGTGGAGATGTCCTTCGGGGGTTCGGGCTCCACCGCGATCACCCTCGGCGTGCTGTCGGCCGTCGCGATCCCGGCGTTCACCCGCTACGTGAAGCGCTCGAAGACCGCGGAGGCCACCTCCAATGTCACGAGGATCGCGACCGCGCTCGCGGAGCAGCTCAACGCCACGCCCGCGGCGCGACGACGCCTCGCGGCCATCCCCGCGACGCCTGCCGCTGCGCCGAGCGAGTTGAAGTACCCGGCCAACCCTGCGCAGTGGGCGACACCGGCGTGGCGGCGCGTGGGCTTCACCATCGAAGCCGCGCACTACTACCAGTACCGCGTCGACGTCGACGGGCGCTGCTACGTCGTCGCCGCCTCGGGCGACCTCGACGGAGACGGCACGCGTTCGAACTTTTCGCGGCGCGTATGCCCCGGCGCCGACGGGCGCTACGCTGCGGGCGAGATCACCAGCGTGAACGAGCTCGAGTAGCGCACGCTCCCTGCGAGGCGCCCCCGGCGGTGACTCACGCGTCGCGAACGGTGACGCCCTTCCAGAAGGCCACGCGGCCGCGGATGCTCTGCGCGGCTTCTTTGGGCTCGGGGTAGTACCAGGCGGCGTCGCGGTTGGTCGCGCCGTTGGCCGTCACGTGGTGATAGCTCGCGGTGCCCTTCCACCCGCAGACCGTGTGCGTGTCGCTGGGCGCGAAGTGCTCGCGGCGCAGCGAAGCCTCGGGAAAGTACGCGTTGCCCTCGACCGTCACGATGTCATCCGACTCGGCGAGCACGACACCGTTCCACTCTGCGCGCTTCTTCATGGAGCACACCGTACGCGCAGCTCGATCGCGCGCATAGCGCGACGGCGCCCCGAAGCGACGCAAGCAAGCGGACGCTACGTGGCGGGCGCGGCCTTCTTCGCGGGCGCGCGGCGCTTCTTCTTCACGAGCGGGGGCGGGTCTTCGGGCGCGAGCCGCAGCAGGTACATCTCCCCCTCGCCCGCGGTGTCGGGCAGCTCGACGTCGGCCGCGAGCGCCTCGTCATCGACGATCGCGTCGACCGTCCAGCAGGCGCCGCGCAGGTTCGCGAGCACGTCGCCGCACGCGAGGTCGCGCTCGACGAGCAGCTCGATCACCACGCGCTCGATCACGCCCGGCGGCAGGTCGTCGCCCCGCCTGATGCACACGCGCCGATCGTGGTACGCCTCGCGCGCCTCGTCCATGCACGCGTCGACAGGCGCGCCGCGCGCCGCGGCGAGGCACGACGCGAACTCCGCGGCCTCGGCGTCGAGGTCGCGCTCCATCGCATCGAGAATGGACGCGTGGCGCTCGCCATGCGAAAAGATGTTTCGCGAGCGCACGTCGACGAACACGACGCGGCCTCGCAGCGCCGCGCGCACGGCGCTGTCGGCCAGGCGCTCCTCCCACACCCCGGGGGATGTCTCGACGCCGCCCGTCGGAGACACGACGCCCACGATCACATCGCCGGGCTCGACCTCGGCGCCGAGCTCCGCGATCCCCGACGCGTCGAGGTGGCGCAGCGCGTGAGTGGAGAGGGCGCGGCCACAGATGGACCACGGTTGGAATATGGGTCCCCCATATAGAAAGGCGGGCCATGACATAGGGGCTCCAGAGGGTGTCGTGCGGTCAAAGAGGGTAGAGGAAGGACCAGGCCCGGTCCGGCAAACACAAAATACCTCGACGACCAAAACGGCGCGTCGGCCTCCGCCGGCCGCCGCCGGCCGCCGCCACAACGGACCAATGGTCGCCGTCAGGGCAGCCAGAACCGATCCCATGGCCCCACCCGCCAGACCCGGCTCGGCCCTGGCCGCCGCCGTCGCCGCCGC
>CAISKJ010000514.1 GCA_903885885.1 uncultured delta proteobacterium | reverse complement strand
CTCGGGCGCGCAGACCGCGTGCGCCCTCGCCGAGCTCCAGCAGCGCTTCCGCGGCGCCGACCTCTCCATCGAAGAGCTCCTCGTGGCGCTCACGCAATCGGCCCACTTCACCGAGCGCGACGCGGCAGGCACCACGACGCCCACCGACGCGGGCGCTCCCACCGACGCCAGCGCGCCCGACGCGAGCGCTGCGCCCGATGCGAGCGCCGCGCCCGACGCGAGCACCACCCCCGACGTCACCCCCGCGGGCCCGATGACCACACCCGGCATCACCACCCGCACCGTGCGCGACTCGACGTGGGACGCTGGCTTCTGCGAGCGCGTCACGGTCACCAACACCACGAGCATGCGCGTCACCTGGACGCTCGTGTACCCCATCATGGGTCGCGTCACCTCGAGCTGGAGCTCGGAGCGCACCGGCGACTCGGGCGCCGTCGTGTTTCGCGGCGCCATGTGGAACGCCCAGCTCGGCCCCGGCGAGAGCACCGAGCTCGGCTTCTGCGCCGCGCGCTAAATCCCTACCGAAAGAACTCCGACTGATCGACGAAGCGCACCCCCGCCCGCGCGGCGAAGGTGCGATCGGTGGTCATGTCGCCCACCATCACGGTGCTCGCGCGATCGAGCTGGTGCGCCTCGATGTACGCCACGCCCATCCCGGGCATGGGCTTGCGGCACCAGCAGTTGATGGGCGCTGGCTCGTGCGGGCAGAAGCTCACCGCGATGTCGATGCCAAGGAGCGCGTTGGTGCGCGCGAAGCACGCCCGCGCGGCCTCGTCGGTGAGCGTGCCCTTCGACACTCCGCTCTGGTTCGAAACGCCCAGGAGCTTGTAGCCCTGCGCGAGGTACTTCTTGAGCACCTCCGTGCGCCCCGGCAGCACCTCGACGTCGTCGGGCGCGAGCGGGTATTTCTCTCCGCTCTTCGTGCGGCGCAGGGTGCCGTCGTAGTCGAGCAGCACGGCCTTGTTCGTGTAGTGCGCGGGCTGCGCGGCGCGGGTGAAGCGCGTCTTCTCCACCGCGTCGAAGCCCTCGGCCACGGTGGGCTCTTCGAAGATCTTGCGGTGCCGAAAGAGCACCGACGGCCCGAAGGTGTTCGGGTCCTTCTTCGAGAGCTTCTTGATCTCGTCGGGCGAGGGCAACCTACCGTGCTTGCGCACCATGCGCTCGACGGCGTTGTACTGCGCGTCTTCGATGGAGGCGTCGAGCCACACGGCGCGGGCCTTCACCCCTCTGGCCTTCGCGAGCGCGATGAGCGACGCCCGCGACGCGCGCGTGCCATAGGTGTTGTCGAGCACCACCGGCGCGCCCTCATCGAGCGCCCGCTCCGCGAGCGGAACGAGGTCTTCGAGCGACGCGTCACCGAGCGCGTCGCGGTTGATGCGACGGTGACCCTTGAAGTGCGCCTCCGCCCACGTCGACTTGCCCGACGCGGGGTAGCCCATCACCAGCACGATCTCCATAGGCCGCGCAGGGTAACCGCAGGGCCCGCTGCGACGCGAGCCCCCACCCCCGCTGCCGCGCGCCACTGCCCCCGCGGGAGCGAGGGCAGGGCTGTGCTGGCCGCGAGCGCGGGTGTCGTATCGCAGGGTTCGTGGGCTGCCCTTGCGCTGCAAGGGCTCCGGCACGCGCGTCCGGCGCCCGTCGGCGAATCGTCTCCACGGCATGCAACGCGCGGGAGACCGCAGCGCTAGCCCTTGCAGCGCAAGGGCAGCCCACGAACCCTGCGATACGACACCCGCGCTCGCGG
>CAISKJ010000513.1 GCA_903885885.1 uncultured delta proteobacterium | reverse complement strand
GTGCGCAGCGCGGCCTGCGCCTCGCGCCGATAGATCGCGTCGAGGGTGATCACCCGCCAGTCGCAGCCTTCGAGCAGGCGCAGCACGGCGTCGCGCAGCCGGTGGTGGACGAACGCGAAGTTCATCGCGTCGCAGTCGGCCACCACCTCTCCGGCGCTCATCGCGCGATGCCCAGCGCGTCCATCCATCGCTGGCGCGACCGCTCGAACACGTCGCCGTCGACGCCCAGCAGCTCGATCGCGCGGCTCGTGCTGATCACCGACCGCGACAGCGCGAGGAGCGTAAGCCCGAGGAGGCGTCCCCTCCGTTCGCGATGAAGGGGCGAGAAGGCCGCGTCGGCGGTGGGCTCTCGCTCGAGCTCGTCGTAGTGCGCGGGCGGTGTCGAGGCGACGTAGGAGAGCGACTGGCGCTCATCGCGCGAGAGCAACCCGAGGTTGAGCGCGTGCGCGTGCGTGGCCTGGAAGCTCACGCCGAAGCGCTCCATCGCCTCGCGGATGCAGCGCTCCGACGAAGCGCCTCGTTCGAGCTGCTCCTGCCAGAGGCGCCGAAAGGCGGTCTCGGGGGCGAGGAGATGGATGGCGAACGCGTCGGCGCGCTGCTCGACAGGGGGCTTGTCGTCACCCCGGCGTCGATCGAAGCGATCGAAGCGCTGGAGCGGCTCGAGGGAGGGACGATCGAAGAGCACGTGACAGAGCTCGTGCGCGACGCGGAAGCGCAGCGCGAGCACGTGCACCGAGACGTCGGCGACGATCGTCGGCCCGTGGTGATCGTCGGCGAAGCACAGCGCGTCGACCCCATCGGGTAGAAACGACTCGATCACCACCACGCCGAGGCGGTCGCAGAGGGCGCGAACACCCTCTGGAAATCGCCCGCTTTCGAGCGCGACGGGCGACGCGTGGACGACGCGTGCGAGGCGTTGCCCGTCGGCCCACGCGGGGTCGCCGATCGCGCCATCGGGAGACCATCGTTCACGAAGCCGGGCCATCCGATCGGGGAGGCCGAGCGCGTGCTCCAGCGAGACGATGTCGCGCGCGACCTGGGCGATCTCCAGCACGCGGTCCCAGTCGCGGAGCGCGATGCTCCGATCGGCGGACTTGAAGAGCGTAGTGACGCCGGGCAACGGTGAGGGCGCCGGCTCCTCGTCGGGATCCCAGCCCGAGAGATCGACGCCGAGGAAGCGCGAGAGGCTCGACAGCTCTTGAAAGGTCGCGATCGATCGATCTGCTTCGATGGCAGCGAGTCGACCTTCTGCGATGCCCGTCACGAGCGCGAGCTCCGCCCCGGCAAGGTGGAGCATCTCGCGCCCCCGGGTCACCCATGCTCCGATCGACTCGCTCATGGGAAATACCATAAAATACAGTGCAAACGCAGGTCTGCGAGGCTCTCGATGGGGTACGAAAGCACGCGGCATCACCCCTCGTCAACGCCCGCACGCGGCGGGCGAGGCGCACGGCACTCCTCGCGAATCTACCGCGCGGGAGCGGTGAGCGTCGCGAGCGAGAGCGTCGATCGTGCTGCATGCGCTGTCGCACGCCAGGGTTTCGCCGCGTAATCCTGCACGTCGCGCCATTGGGTTGCGTCGGTCGCCTCGGGAACGACCACCAGCCATGCGTCGCTGCGCAGTGCGTCCGCGAGACGCCGCTCGCGTTCGGTGATCACCACATCACCGTCGGCGTTGGGCACCTTGACGGTGATGAAGCGCAGGGCGATCCACTGCCCTTCGTGCCGAGGATCGGGACGCTTCACCACCAGGTCGAAGCCCCGGTGGGCGCCCGCGGTGACTTCGACAGCGTGCCCCAGCGCCTGCTCTCGCGCGGCCACCGCGGCCACGGCGACCTCGTGCGCGGCTCGATTCGAGCGTAGCGCGCGGAGCGTTGTCTCCGCCCGCGGATCGGGGAGCACCCAGGCGCGGCCCACGCGCTCGATCTCGCCGATGCTGAGCTCACGCTCGAGCGACAGCTCGTGACGGCGTTGGTCGTAGCGCTGCTGAAGGGCGTCGAAGTGGTCTCGCGCCTGCTTGATGCGGCCGTCGAGTCCCTGGGCGCTGGCCCCCTCCGTGCGGCCCTCTTCGAGGTCGAGCAGCGCGAGGTCGGCGCGTTGAATGAGCGCGTCCATCGAGAGCTTGAGGTGGCGCGCGGTGATGTCGACGTCGCGCGCTCGCGAGGCCGCCACCTCTTCCTGGAGCGGCATCAGCGCCTCGACGATGAGCACGCCTTCGAGCGATGCATCGTCGGGCAGGGCGTCGTCGGGCGGCGCTTCGAGGCCGGAGGGCGCAGGGGCGAGGTCGTCGAGCCACGCGATGGGCGCCATCGCCACGGTTCCGTCGGTGTGCGAGGCGACACCATAGAGCCGACGCTGCACGGCGTTGCCCCGGCCGTCGCGAATTGACGCGCGGTACATGTCGAGCCGCACGGGGGCGTCGAGGTCGGGGTCGACGAAGCACGCGCCCTTCGTGAGGTCGGCCTCGGTCTGCCGCGCGAGCTCGTCGCGCGTGGCCTCGAAGAGGGGATGTCCCGGCGTCACCCACTCGAGCGTGCTGTCGTCTTTGAGGGCGGCGGCGTTGAAGGTGATGTTCGCGTACTCCTTCGCGAGCCTGCCGTGCTTCGACTCCAACGCGGCGCCCACGGTCTGGAGCTCGCGCGACACGCGCCCCACGCGAAAGCTCACGGGGCCGATCGCCTTCGGAGCGAGCCTCACGATCGGCGCGGCCTGCGAGAAGAAGCGTGCGAGTGAGGCCGGGGAGAGCCTTCGCTCGCGGGCCTCCACGGTGCGCCCCACGATGGCCCCGAGGTTGAGCTGCTTGCGCGCGAGCCCTTCGAGGGTCGAGTGGGTGATGCGCCGGAAGCGATCGACGTCGACGTCGCGGAGCACGCGGGCCTCGATCTGCACCACGTCGGTGGTCCCCGCGTACATGTCGCGGAAGAGCTTCTCGATGAAGTTGGCCGGGAGGATCTCGCCCACGACGTCGAACACCTGATCGGTGCCGAGCTCGCTGCGAATCTCGTCGAGGCGTTCGAGGAGCTTGTGCAGTACGCGCCCCTCGTTGGTGTTCTTCGCGACGAAGTTGAGCACGAGGCAGTCGCGCGTCTGCCCGTAGCGATGGATGCGGCCCATGCGCTGCTCGAGGCGCACGGGGCTCCAGGGCAGGTCGTAGTTCACCATCAGCCAGCAGAACTGGAGGTTGATCCCTTCGCCTGCGGCCTCGGTGGCCACGAGCACCTGGGCCTCGTCTCTGAAATCCTGCTCCGCGTAGAGGCGGGTTCCGACCTGATCTCGCGCGCCGACCTTCATGCCGCCGTGGATCTGCGTTACGCGGAGCCCCCACTCTCGCAGCTTGCCGAGGGGCCTGCCTTCGCGGCCGTCGCCCGCGAGAAAATCGAGGGTGTCTTTGTGCTCGGTGAAGACCAGCAGCTTGCACTTCTTGTCGCGGAGGAGGCCGTGCTCTTCGACCACCTGGCGGAGCCGCTTGAGCTTCTCTTCCTGCCCTCGCGCGGGGAGGTCTCGCGCTTCGTCGAGCAGGGCGCCGAGGGCGCGAATGTCTTCGCGGAGCGCGGCCGGATCGAGGGAGGGCACGACCCCTTCGAGGTCGCTGACGAGGGCGGTCTGCTCCTCGTCGGTGAGCTCGTCGAAGTTCTTGGGGAGGCTCTTCGCGATCTGCTCCTTGCGCCACAGGTCGGGGTCTTCGAGCATCTTGCGGCGCTTGTCGCGCATGCGCTCGAGGGTGCGCACGGCCGCATAGACGCTCGACGCGAGGCGCCGCTGGAGCATGGCCATCGTGAAGCCGATGGCGCGCCCACGGGCCGAGTCGTCGGAGCTGGCCTTGATCGACTGGTCTTCGACGTAGCGCGTGAGCGACTGGTAGAAATCGGTCTCGCCCTCGGAGAGGTCGAAGGCCACGGTCTTCACGTCGCGGCGCTTGTAGAGCGGCTTCACCTCGCCCGTGTTGGGATCGGGGAAGGAGACGAGGGCCTCTTTCACGCGCCGGAGGTAGAAGGGCGCGCGGTTGTTCTTCATGGCCTCTTGAAGGCTCTCGATGGACCCGTACACATCGGGGTCGAGGAGCTGGAGAAAGAGGCGAAAGTTCTCGGGGTCGCCCTTGTGGGGCGTGGCGGTCATCAGCAGGTAGTGGTCGGTGATCTCGCCGAGGGCGCGCCCGAGCTTCCACGCGAGGGTCGTGTCGTCGTCTGCGTGCGCGGACATCTTGTGCGCTTCGTCGACGATGATGAGGTCCCAGCGCGAGCGCAGGAGGCTCTCGCGGGCGTCGTCGACGACGGAGACCCACGACACGCTGGTGACGACCTGGTCTTTCTCCTGCCAGGGGTTGGCGCCGTAGTTGGCGCGGAGCACGTCACCGCGAAGCACCTCGAAGTTGTAGACGGCAGAGCAATTCCGACGATTTCTGACGGTCACGGGCGAGTGCGTGGGGGCCTCGCGTTCGACCGCGTCGTCGTGTAGCACCCCCGCCCGGACGTCGCGGACAAGCGGGG
>CAISKJ010000512.1 GCA_903885885.1 uncultured delta proteobacterium | reverse complement strand
GGCGTGCGCGCGCAGTTCTCGACGGAGACCAACATTCGGCTGATGCGCGAGAGCATCGCCATCTGCCGCGATTTTGCGGCGGAGATGGGCATCAACGTCTGGTTTCGCCAGGGCGGCTACCTGTTTCTTTCGCGCTCGCAGGCGCGCGCGCAGGCCCTCGAAGAGAGCGTCGCGCTGCAGAACCGCTGCGGCCTCCCGACGCGCATGCTCGAGCCCTGGGAGGCGCAGCGCATCGTGCCCGAGCTCTCCATCGAGGGCGTGGTGCGCGCGAGCTTCAACCCCGACGACGGCGTGGTGTTTCCGTGGCCCTTCGTGTGGGGCTACGCGAAGGCCGCGAAGGATCTTGGCGTCGAGATCGCGACCTTCACCGACGTGGTGGGCTTCGAGACCCGCAACGGGCGCATCACGGGGGTGAAGCTGCGCCCCACGCGCCTCGGCGAGGTGACGCGCGGCGAGGAGGTGCTCCCCGCGGGCGAGTCGTTCACCGTGGAGTGCGACGAGGTCGTGTGCTGCGCGGGCGCGTGGAGCCCCGAGGTGGCGCGCATGGTGGGCGTCGAGCTCCCCAACAAGCCGCACCGCCACGAGATCTGCTCGACGGAGCCGCTGAAGGCCTGGCTCGGCCCCCTCGTGGCCGACCTCACCGACGGGCTCTATTTCTCGCAGTCGATGCGCGGCGAAATCGTAGGGGGCGTGTCCGTCGACCCCGTGCCCGACGGGATCAACCAGCAGAGCTCGCAGGAGTTTCTCGCGAAGTACGCGCGCTCGCTGGTGCGCGCGGTGCCGCGTATGGCCACGGTGAAGGTGCTGCGTCAGTGGGCGGGCTGCTACGACCTCACCCCCGATCAGAACCCCATCGTGGGGCGGGTGGGCGAGCCCGCGAACCTCACCCTCGCGTGCGGCTTCATGGGGCACGGCTTCATGATGGCGCCGGTGATGGGGCGGCTCATCGCCGAGCACGTACGCACAGGGGTTACGAGCGAGCTCTTCGCGCGCTGGTCGCTCGAGCGGTACCGCACCGGCAAGCTCCTCCACGAGTCGATGATCATCGGGTGATCGGTGATCGGCGAGTAGGGGCTATTCCGCGCACAGTTGGGTGCCGCGCGCGGGGCAACACGGTGTACAGTTTGCGCAGCGCGGTAGCCGCACGTTTGTTGACGAAGCGCCGTCGAGGCCTGAACGCTGCGGCCGCCACCGACCTCCCCTCTACGCCCTACGCGGATTTTCGATGACGCAGTTCAACCAGGATCAAGGCGCCGAACCCCCCCGGTTGGGGCGCTACGAGATTCTGGGCGAGATCGCGTCGGGCGGCATGGCCACGGTGTTTCTCGCGCGCTCCCTCGGGGCGGGCGGCTTCACGCGGCTCATGGCCATCAAGCGCCTGCACCCGCACCTCGAGACCGACGAAGACTTCGTGCGGATGTTCCTCGACGAGGCCCGCCTCGCGGCGCGCATCCGCCACCCCAACGTGGTGGCCACCCTCGACGTGGAGGACGAAGACGGCCTCTACATCGTGATGGAGTACATCGAGGGCGTCACGCTGCTGCAGCTCTCGCGGGCCGCGCAGCGCGTGGGCGAGCGCATCCCGATCCCCGTGGCCGCGCGCATCTCGCTCGACACGCTCGCGGGCCTCCACGCCGCCCACGAGCTGCACGACGAGAGCGATCAGTTTCTCAACCTCGTGCACCGCGACGTGAGCCCGCAGAACGTGCTCCTCGGCACCGACGGCGCCGCCCGCCTCACCGACTTCGGCATCGCCAAGGCCGCCTCGCGCCTCTCGATGACCCGCGACGGGCAGCTCAAGGGCAAGATCTCGTACATGGCGCCGGAGCAGACGCGCCGCGGCGAGGTCGACCGGCGCGCCGACATCTTCACCATGGGCATCGTGGTGTGGGAGCTGCTCGCGGGCCGTCGGCTCTTCTCCGGCGAGACCGACGTCGAGGTGCTCAATCAGCTTCTGTTCGAGCCCATTCCGCGCTTGAAAGACCACGCGCCGACGCTGCCCTCGATGCTCGAGCAGACCGTGATGCGCGCCCTCGACCGCGACCCCGCGGCCCGCTACGCGACGGCCTCGCAGTTCGCCGACGCCATCGAGCGCGCCACGCGCATGGTGGGCGGCCCCGCCAACCATCGCATCGTGGCGGCCTTCATTCAGAAGGTCGCGGGCGAGCGCATCGCGCGCGAGCGGGTGCGCATCTCGTCGGGCGCGCCCGTCTCCGAGGCCGCCTCGACGGGCAACTTTCGGGCGCTCGACGGCGCCGGCGCGCCGCCCTCGCGCGTGCGCTCGGCCGCCATCGGGCCGCCCCCGGAGCGCGCCTTCGAGCCGCTGTCGCCGCCGCGACGGCTCCGCGCGCCCACCATGACGGGCCCCGTGTACGCCCCCGACGAGCCCCCCTCCGCGGGGCCTCCGCGCGCCCCGCGTCGCACGCCCTCGTCGCTGCGCCCGCCGACGATGCCCGCACTCGGCCCGAGCGCCGCCGAGCGCGACGCCCAACGCGAGGGCTACGCAGGCGGGCAGTCGCCGAGCGGTCCGCCGGCCATCATCGAGTTTCAGGGATCGGAGCCGCAGTGGCAGAGCCCGTCGCCCCTGCGTGGGCGCACGCCGCCACCCATTCTGCGCTCGACGCCGCCGCCGACCCTCGACAACGACGACGCCATCGACCACGAGGCCGTCACCCAGTTTACGCCCATGTACGCGCCGCCTCCCCCTGCGCCGACCGCGCGGGGCTCCGAGGCCGAGACGCTCAGCATGCCCGTCTCGATGCTCCTCGGTCCGCCGCCGGCCAACGCGCCGCCGCCGGGCGTGCGCGGGCACTCGCAGTCGGAGTACGTGCACCAGGCCTCGCACCCCTTCGCGCCGCAGCCACAGCCTCCGCAGCAGTACGTCGCGCAGCCGCAGCCCGAGGCGCCCCCGCCGATGCCGCCGGGCGCGTACCCCGCGCAGCCCGCGGTCGTCGGCCTGCCTCCCCCCGAGCAGCCTGCGGTGGCCCGACCGAGCCGCGCCGCTTCGCGCCTCCTGCTCGCGTTCGCGCTCTTCGTCGCGATGGGTGTCGGCGCGGGCCTCACGCTGTATCTCACGGGCAACCTCGACCGCGTGCTCGACCGCGTTCGCAACGATACGCCCGCGCCGCGGCGCGTGGTGCCGGTGATCGTTCCCGTGCTCGACGACGCCGCCGTGGTCGTGGTCGAGGACGCGAGCGCGATGGTCGCCGTCGACGTTGCGGTCGAAGCGGACGCGAGCCCGCTGGCGGTTGCCGACGCCGCGGTCGAAGCCGATGCGAGCGCGATGGCAACCGCCGACGTGATCGAGGGCGACGCGGCCCTCACGGCCGACGCCGAGGCCCTCGCCACGCGCGAAGACGCGAGCGTGGTCGACGCCGCCGCGGAGCCCGCCGAGGTCACCGCAGGACCGCGCCATCGACG
>CAISKJ010000511.1 GCA_903885885.1 uncultured delta proteobacterium | reverse complement strand
CGTCAGGGCCGACGCCGAGGGCCACCCGCCAGGCCAGCCCCAGAGGGCCGGACGCCCCGCGGCGGCGAGGCGCTGGAGACGCTGAGCCTCGGCGGCGAGGCGCGTCGCGCCGGCGAGGATCGCGGCGCGGTCGTCGGCGCGGTCGGCGCGCTCGAGCTCGGCGTAGAGGCCGGCGATGGCGGCGAAGGAACGCCCCGCACGCACCCAGCCACCGGGGAGCGCCACGCCGACCGCCGTGACGGTGCCCTCGGCGGCGAGGGTGGGCCACGCGGTCTCGCAGCGCACAGTGGCGACGCCGCGGGACTGCACGATCACGCGGCCGCCCTCCAGGCGGGCGGGGCCCGACACGCGGAGGCGAAGGTCCGGCGACGCCCCGCCGGCAACGCCCGGCACGAAGCGGCACGAGGCCTCGACACCGACCGGCGAGCCATCGCGCGGGAGAAGCACGGCGCTGCTCCCGAGGAGCACCTCCACGCGCCCGGCGGGCGCCATGCCGGCGTCCACGGGCGCGACGTCGAGGGCGCCTGCATCCGCGAGGGCGACGTCCGCGGGGATGACGTCCGCCAGCGCGCCATCGGGGGTCGCGTCGGCGCGGACCACGTCCCCGGAGGGCGCGTCGGGAGCGCCGCCGTCGCCGGCAGCCGCGTCCATCGACGGCACATCGGGGGTGTCGCCGTCGCCGGGAGCCGCGTCCATCGACGGCACATCGGTGGCGCTGGCATCGGTGGGAGTTGCGTCCGTCGGAGCTGCGTCCGCGGCAGCGCCGTCTGGCACGCTCGCCTCGGCGGAGGTCACGTCCGCGGAGGTTGCGTCGCGCGCGGCGTCTACGGGAGCAGGGTCGGTGCGGCAGCCCAGAAGGGTGCATGCAACGAGGCAGAGCGTTCGTGCGGTGCGCATGGGCGCGAGTGTGCCCGATCGCGCAACGGAGCCGCCATCCCCTTGCGGCCCCCATCGGGCCTCTCCCCGGGAGCAACCGCGGATCGGCGCGAACCATCGGGCGAGTTCCCGCCGCGACGCGCGCGAAGCGATCCGCGAGCGCAGTGCGATTCCAGCCATGCTGTAGCTTATGGCGCCATAGTCTTTGGCGACGGCGGTGCGGGTGCCCCGTCAACGGCGCGTGCGATCTCCGGGGAACGCCGCGTTTCCGTGCGACGAAGCGGTGCGCGATGGGGCGGAGTTGCGTCGAGCCCCCAGGAGCGCGACGCGGAGAGAGGCTCTCCCCTACACGCGACGCACTGCGAGGGTGGCCCCGCGCTCCATCACGCGGGTCTCGACGCGCAAGCGGTGGGGCAGATCGGGCTGCGCGCTGCGCGGGTCGCGCAGCGGGTCGGCGAGGCGTTCGAGGCGCGTGTCCTGGCGCTCGATGAGGGCGTCGCGCGCCCGCTCGACGTGTGCCGCGGTGAAGGCGCGAGCGCAAGGTGCGAGCGCCGATGCTGGCCGCCGCGGGAGCCCACCTCGTGTCGAAGTTATGCGCGAGGCCCGCAAGGGAATACCCCTACACAAACGTCTGCCCGACGACGGCGCGCGCGCAACGTCGGCGAGCCTGAACACCCGCCGCGCTTCGAACTCCGCCTCGTCGAAGGGCGCGAGCATCTTGCGCGACTCGCGCCCGGCCACGTCGACGGGCTCGTAGTCGCGCTCGCCGCGGCGGTACACCGTGCGCTGATTGCGCGTGAGGTCGACGAGCCAGTAGTGCCCTGCGCCCGCCTCCCAGTACGCACGCCACTTGATGCCGTCGTCTTCGTCGCGGCTGCGCGTCGAGCCTGACAGCACCTCGCATACCCAGTCGGGCGCGGTCACATACACGCCGAGGTGACGACTGCCGACGTTGACCTTGCGCGGCGGCGTCGGGTGCGCTTCAACACGCCACCCCACGAGGTCGGGACGCACGCCCTGGCCGCTGGGGTAGAGATCGACCTCCTGGCTGAGCCACCACCCGCCCCGGTCGTCACCGCGAGGGCCACGACGGCGAAGGGGGAGTCGTACCGCGAGGGTGGACAGAATGGATAGCGATTTG
>CAISKJ010000510.1 GCA_903885885.1 uncultured delta proteobacterium | reverse complement strand
GACCCGCCGGGCGCCAACCACATCGTCGCGCGCGCGGCGGGCCTCGGCACCCTCGGCCCCGGCGAGTACGGCTCGCCCAACTACGGCGCCGACAACTGGGGTGAGTTCTTGAGCCTCGCGCAGCTCACCACGCCGTCGAGCCCGCTCTACGCCACCGTGCAGCAGGCCTCGACGGTCGCCTATGGCGTCGCGCTGGCGGGCATCGGCGCCTTCTGGATGAACGGCAACCTCGCCATGCCCACGGGCCGGGGCTACCCCTCCACGGGCGCGTGGGGCGTCGCCGCGGGCGACGTGCTCTCGTGGGTGTACTTCGGCGGCGACTTCGGCAACCCGAACATCAACGCCACCGTGAGCGACACGGGCGAGAAGACGCTCGGCGTGCTCGGGGCCGTCGGGCTCCAGCGCGGCTTCATGCCGCCGACGGGCACGCTGCACCTCGTCGATCCGGTGCCCCGCGTGAGCCAGGCCAACTTCGGCCTCAACCACCAGTACTCGTACATGACGGCCCACTACGGGCACTCGATCGAGAGCTACAAATTCGGCGCCCACGGCGGCTGGCAGACGCACTGGACCTCGCGCGTCGTGTGGACCAAGCCCTACGCGCAGAACTACCAGGCCACGGCCTGGGTCGCCAACGTCGGCGTCAACGCCACCGTCGACGCGAGCGGCGTCCCGCAGCCTACGCTCGACAGCGCCGGCAACCCCATCTCCGTCGACCCGATCACCCTGCGCCCGTACCCCCTCTACGGCTCGGGCACCTACGGCACCAACACCTACGAAGACTTCACGCAAGACCGCGACACGGTGTTGCACGTGTACAACATCCCGCCGCGCGTGCTCGCCAGCACGCCGGGCGGCACCATGCCCATCCGCGGCGCGCTCGTGTACGTGCCCATCCCCCGCGTGCAGAACGCCGCGGGCCAGTGGGTGACGGCCACCGACGACTACATCGCGCCGCAGGTCAGCGCCGACCGCCGTCGCCTCTTCGTCGCGTACAGCAACGTGCTCATCTCGTTCAACGCGTCGGCCCCCATCGCCACGTCGCTGCCGACCGATGTCATCTTCGCCCGCGGCGGGCAGTTCTTTCGCATCTACGGCGGCCCCGACGCCGACCGGCCCACCGATCAGAGCACGTACATTCAGTTCGCCGTGGCGGTGCAGACCGCCAGCCCCGGCGACTACGCGGGCGCCACGCTGGCCGAGCGCTTCGAGCGCTTCAAGACGGCGATGCTCACGCGCCCCGCGCCGCGCATGGTGCAGGTCGATCCGCTGCACCCCGTGTGGCAGTTCTCCGACGGGCGCGTCACGCTGACCAACACCTACCAGGGCGACCGCTATCACGGCGGCAACGACGGCCTCGGGCAAGACTGGATCGGCGGCCCCGCCAACGAAGACCCCACGCTCATCGACTACAACGAGTGGCCCATGCTGCGCGAGCAGTGGCTCTCGGGCACCACGCCGCTCCTCGATCAGCGCCAGGGGGGCAACCTCACGGTGAGCTTCCCCAACACGCCCGCGGCCTACTACGACTTCACGCGCAACGCGCTCACCTACGGGAGCAACGTCAACCTCACGGCGCGCTCCAACGCCCCCGCGTCGATCACCCTCGCGTGGACGGGCGGCCTCGGGCAGCGCGCCTGGTCCGTCGAGCGCTCCACCGACGGTGTGGCGTGGTCGACGGTGCCCGCCGCGGCGTCGCTCGCGGCCGACAGCGTGGGCTTCACCGACACGGGGCTCCCGCAGGGCGCGGGGTACTACTACCGCGTCACGCCGCTGGGCACGGCCCTCGGACCGTCGGCGCCCACGTGGGCGTCGGTGGACTTCGCGGCCCCCTCCAACCTCCGCATCCAGGTTACGTCGGACACCGCCGTGCAACTGAGCTGGACCAACAACGCGGTGGGCGCGGTCAACACCCGGCTCCAGTACGCGCCCGACGGCTCGGAGCAGTGGATCACCTTCGACAACCGACCGCCCACGCAGACCGTGTACGCCCTCGGCCGCCTCACGCCGGGCACGCGTCGCTTCTTCCGCGTGCTGGCGGTGAGCGCGACGGCCGCGTCGGAGCCCTCGAACCGCGTGGGCGCCGAGGTGTCGGCGGCCTCCGTGGGCGTCAACGTCTCGATGCCCGCGTACCTCACCGCCGTGGGCGGCGCCGGGCGCGTGACGCTCCAGTGGCGCGACACCGCCACCAACGAGACGGGCTACCGCGTCGAGCGCTCGACCGACGGAGGCCGCGCGTGGACGCTCCTCGCCGACGCCCTCCCCGCGGGCTCGACGGGCTACACCGACACCGGCGTGACCGCCGCGACGACCTACGCCTACCGCGTCGCCGCGACCGCGGCCGCCACACGGAGCGCCTTCTCCAACACCGCCACCGCCACCGCGCGTTAGCCGTTCACCCGTCGCGCCCGAGGCGCTCGACCTGCGCGCGCGTGAGCTCGACGCGCACGCTGTCGCCGCGCACGGTGATCTCGGCGCGACCGATGCCCGCACCGCGGAGCGCGCCGCGGAGGGTCTTCACGAGCGCGGTCTCGGCCTTCGTGCGCGCCCGCTCGGCCTCCGTGGGCGGGCGCTTCGCCTTCTCGGTCACGCGGACAGCGCGCGTGGCGGCGGCGATCTCGCGCACCGACGACTTCGACACGGGCTTCGCGCCGACCTTCGCATCGGTGGCCATGAGCGCCTCGGGCGAGTCGGCCTCGGGCGTCGCCTCGGTGTACGACACGAGGGCGTAGGCCTTCTCGCGCCCCAGCGCGAGGGCCTGCGCGCGAGGCACCTTGCGCACCAGGGCGATCAGCTTCGTCGCCTGTCGGTACGACATGAGCTTCTCGGCCTCGAGGAACGCCTCCAACCCCGCGTGACCGCCGACGCCGTACAGCTTCTTGTCGAGGATCTCTCGCAGCGCCTCGCCGATGTCATAGAAGCCCTCGACCACGGCGCCCATGCGCCGACGAATGAGCGCCACCAGCTCGGCGAGGCGCTTCGTGTTGCGCGCGAGCGCGTCGGCCTTCGTCTTCTCGATCAGCGTGCGCTTGTCGCCGCCCGTCTTCGCCATGCGAGACCTCCGCCCGCGAGGAGAGCACGCCCAAGGGTCCAAGGTGAAGGGGTCGCAGACGCCTGCGGTCCGGGTCGCAGACGCCTGCGGTCCGGGTCCTGACCGCTGGTCTCATTTCGTCGAAAACCGCTATGCGGAAGGAGAGATCGCGAGGCCACGGCGCCCTCACCCCGGCCCTCTCCCGCGCAGAGCGCGGGAGAGGGTGCCTGAGCGTGCTGCAGGCCCTCACCCCGGCCCT
>CAISKJ010000509.1 GCA_903885885.1 uncultured delta proteobacterium | reverse complement strand
CGCAGTCCGTCGACGCCCGCGCGGGATCGCAGACCGTCACCGAGCCCGGCTGAGCGCGCCGGCGACCCGCGTCGCGTGCGCCCGGCGGGTTGTTGCGGCGCCACGCTCACGAGGCGCCAGTAGATGGCGTTGGGCCCGACCCAGCCGTTGATGTGACCGCGGTTGTTGCCGATCTGAAAGCGCTCGCCCTGCTCGCCCCCGCCATTCCAGCGGTATGGCGCTCGCTTACGGCGCAGTAAGCGCGCGCCAGACCGCGGGAACGAAGGCCTCTGGAGCGTCGGAACGTCGACGCCTCACTCGGGCTGGACCCGCCAGAGCACGCGCGTCGCCCACGCCTGCACCGCCTCGAGCTCGCGGATCGCGGCATTGCCCTCGGCGTAGTCGGCCGCCTTCAGCGGCGCCAAGCCGAAGGCCCGAACTGGCAGGTTCAGGTTTCGGCGCTCGCTCATGAGCGTCAACAGCTCCGTGGGCACAGGCACTCCTCCCGGAGCTGCGGAGGGTGACGAGGCGTAACGCGCGGCGCTACGCGAAGTCGACGTAGAGGTGCGGCAATGCGCGCGCCTGGAGCTGCGCCTTCTGCGCTTTGCTGAACGGCCGACCGCAGTCCACGGCCTGCAGGCTCTCAAGGCCGGGCAGGGAAATCAGCGCGTCCGCGTCGATCAGCTTCTTGGTGCTCCAGAGGCACACCTCGCGGAGGGCAGGGAGATCCGAGAGCCGCGCGCAGTCGAGCTCGAAGCGCCCGTTCAGCACGTGCAGCGTCGCGAGGCGTTGGAGGCGGGTGATGGGCGCGAAGGGCATCTTGGCGCCCCCGCCGCCGAGGTGCAGGTGGATCACTCCGGGAGGCAACTGTGAGAGCGCGTCGCGGTCCTTCACGCCGTCCAGCTCGGCGTGCAGCAGCGTCTCGGCGTCGGCGAAGGCGGCCAGCACCTGTCCGGCCTTGTCGACGTCGACGCCGAGAAACTCCAGGCCCGGGGTGCGCGCCGACGTGACGCCGACAGCGCTCCATTCGACGCCGGAGGTGGCGCCGAGACCCACCAGGCGGAGGGATCGCAGCGTCGGCAGGGCGCCGTCAGGCCAGCGCATGAGCGCGGGCGGGCCGACGCGCTCGGCGTCGTAGATCACCGACAGCGCACGCAGTCGCGGGAGCACGTCGCGCTCGGCGGCGTCGTGGAGGAAGACCGCGGGGATCACCAGCGACTCGAGCGCGGGCAAGGCGACGACCCAGTCGGGGAGCTTCGCGCGCCCCACCTGCGCAGCCGTGGGTTCGAGGTGGAGGTGGCGCACCGCGGCGGGATCGGGCGGGGGCTTCGCCCACGCGATGCGGGTCGCGCCCTCGGCGGCGGCGAAGCGGTTGGCGCTGCCCACCAACAGCTCGCCTGGCTGCTTGAGGGACACGTATCGCGCGCGGTGGGCGCCTTGGATCGGGGCGAGGTCGTTCATCGCTGGATCGTACCTCGCCGCTCGCGAGAAACGACCCGGGGATGCTCGGCGCCCCCACGCCCGCGCCCCCCTTTTCCCCCCGACCGACGTTCCTCCCGCCGACCGACGTTGCGTTCGTCAAGGACGCCGATGGTTGGGGCTTTAGCAGGGATGCGCGGAAGGGCTCTTCTACCGTCACGACGCTTGTTTTGTAGCGTTCCATCGAGCCCCCACCCGCGCTGCCGCAGCGTGACGGTAGAAGCGCCAGGAATCTAGCCGGGCGTGCGGCGCTCCACGCATCCCTGTTTAGAGGAACACCATGTTTGGACGCTGGGTCGGGGCGTTGGTAGCCTCTTGCACCGGCGCCGAAGCGGCACGAGGCAGGGTCATGGGACGACTTTCGAAGGCGGAACTCGAGGCGTTGGGCGGCGCGTTCGCCCCTGGGTACGAGGCGGCGCGGGCCCAGCGGCTCTATCAAGAGGGCCTCGGCGCGACCGAGGCCGACGACTTCGCGTTGGCGCTCGGCCACGACGGCGAAGGGGGAGTCGTACCGCGAGGGTGGACAGAATGGATAGCGATTTG
>CAISKJ010000508.1 GCA_903885885.1 uncultured delta proteobacterium | reverse complement strand
GTCGTACGTGCTGCGCGAGCAGGGCGACTGGTTCGAAGACGAGATGGGCTTCATCCGCGCGCTCACGCAGCCCGGCGACCGCGCGATCGACTGCGGCGCCAACCACGGGGTCTACGCGCTCACCCTCGGCCGCCTCGCGGGCCCCGCGGGGCGCGTGTGGGCCTTCGAACCCGCGCAGCGCACGGCGGCCTTTCTTCGCATGGGCGTCGCGCGCAACGGCCTCGCCAACGTCACCGTCTTCGAGGCAGCGCTCTCACAGCATTCGGGGCAGGCGACGCTCCACCTGGGCGCGGGGAGCGAGCTCTCGTCGCTCGTCGAAGACGCGCGCGTCGCCGGGGTCGCCGCGGCCACCGAGACCGTGGCCGTGTTCTCCCTCGACGACGTCGCCGCGCGCGACGACATCCGCGGCGTCACCTTCTGCAAGCTCGACGCCGAGGGGGAGGAGCAGCGCATCGTCGAAGGCGGGCTTCGCTTCTTCGCCGACGAGTCGCCCCTCGTGATGACCGAGTTCCGCCACGCGGGCATCGTCAACACGGGCCTCGTCGAGGCCTTCACCGCGCAGGGCTACGCGCCCTACCGACTCGTGCCGGGCCTCGCCGTGCTCGCGCCCTTCTCCGAGCTGGGCGCGCCCGACGCGTACTTCCTCAACGTGTTCTTCTGCAAGCCCGACCGCGCGGCGGCGCTCGCCGCGCGCGGACTCCTGGTGCGCCCCGAAGACGCCGCGGCGGCGCCCGTCGCCGACGGCGCCTGGCGCGCTGCGCTCTCGCCCGTGCCCTACGCGCAAGGCCTCTGGCCGCAGGGCCTTCCGTCCTCGTCGGCGCCCGGTGCAGCGTCTCATATGCGCGCGCTCGACGCGTGGTTCGCCTCCCGCGACGCCTCGCGTTCACCCGCGGCGCGCGTGGCCGCGCTCGTCGCCGCGCTCGAGGCCTCCGCGCAGTCGCTCGAGGCGCACGCCGCCACGGGGCGCATCTTCACCGCGGTGCGCATCGCGCGCGCGGCGGGCAAGCGCGCGGCGGCCGTCGCGCTGCTCGACGAGGCGCTGCGACGCTTCCGCGCCGGGCAGACGCTCGCGCTCGACGAGGCCTTCCTCGCCCCCTGCGACCGCTTCGACGACGTGCCCGTCACGGGCGGCGCCGCCGACTGGGGCCTCGCCGCGACGCTCGAGGCGCACGAGCGCCTGCGCGCGTGGTCGTCGTGCTTCACGGGCTACGCGTCGCTCGACGCGCTCGACACCCTCGCGCGCATCGGCTACCTCGGCCCCGAGATGGCGCAGCGCCGCGCCGTGCTCCGCGCGCGCTTCGCGGTCTAGTACACGGCAGCGGGCGCCCGTCAGATGGGCCTCCCGCCGAGAATACCGCCGTAGTAGGGTCGCGCGATGTACGGGCGTACGCTCTCGCCGACGGCGCGGGGCCTCTTCGAAGCGGCGTGTCGACACCATCAAAGCGGTCGCTACCTCGAGGCCGAGGCGGGCTTCCGCGCGGTGCTCGACGAGGCGCCGAGCTTCGCCCTCGCCC
>CAISKJ010000507.1 GCA_903885885.1 uncultured delta proteobacterium | reverse complement strand
GCCGGTGGCGCCCTGCGCGCAGCCGCCGGGACAGGTGCCCGTCCATGTGGTGCGGCGGTACATGCAGCGAAACGCGTCGCTGGGGCGGGCGGCGCTGCCGATGGTGCGGCCGCAGTAGAGGCCGTCGCGCTCGTTGAAGCAGGGGTCGATGCTGTCGTCGAGGCACGCGTCGGTGGCGCCCGGGCGGTCGAGGCAACCGTTGGCGCACTCGGTGATGCCGATGGAGCGGCCGCCGCGACAGCGCAAGAGGCCCGGCGTGGGAAAGCCCAGGAGCGCCGCGCAGTAGAGCCCGTCGTCGCGCGAGGCGCAGGGGTCGGGCACGGTAGCGTCAGCGCGGGCCACATCGATGCGGGCGGCGTCGGGGCTCGCCGCGGCGTCGGGGCTGCCCTTGGTGCCGTTGCCGACGTCGTCGTAGAGCTCCGTCCACACGTCGGGGTTGCCGCTGTCGCGCGTGATGGTGAAGGTGCCGCCGTCGTAGGGGGTCGGGTCTTGCCCGATGACGGCGCCGTCGCCGCAGGCGGCGAGGAGCCGCGCCGCGAGCGCGCACACGCAGAGTGACGTGAGGCTCCGTCGCACGAGCCGCATCATCGCACGGCCCCGCCGCGGTGCATACCGCCCGCGCGGGTGTCGGAACTTCAGTTCACCTGGTAGTGGAGCGTGTAGCTCATGCCGTTGGCGCGGAGGCGCTCGTCGACGACGACGCCGTTGATGCCGCGCGGCATGGGGGCGCTGATGCGCGAGCCGAAGTTGAGCGTGTCGGCGCCGGTGCCCGTGCCGCGGCAGTTGAACGACGCGCCGCCGTCGTCGTTGCACTGCACCTGCGTGGCGCTGAGGCCGCTGTACACATACATCGACGGGTCGTAGGTGGTGGTGCCGCTGAGGCGAACATAGGACCCGCCGTCGACCTGACAGAGGCTGAAGAGCGACGGGGCGGCGACGCCGCAGGTCATGAACCACCGCAGGTCTTCGCCTGAGGCGCCGAGGGTGCAGGTGGGCGTGCGCGCGGACGTGCCTACGAGCACGGTGCTGGTGTTCATGGTGCCCGTGATGGGCGTGGCGTAGAAGAAGCTGCCGTAGGTGCTCGCGATGTGCTGCACGTGGAGCGAGAAGGCCCCCGTCGACGCGGCGCCGAAGCCCGACACGGCGATGTAGTAGGTGCCCGCGGCGAGCACCGCCGAGAAGCGCGACTGCAGCGAGCTGGTGAAGCCGCCGGTGGAGCAGCCCGCGTCGTCGTTGCAGGTGCCCGCCACGTCGGCGCCCGCGCTGTCGACGAGATAGAGCCGCGTGTCGTAGGCCGAGCCCGACGTGTCGGCGTACACCACCTCGCGCTGCGTCAGCGTGAAGCGGTACCACACGTTGGGCGCGGCGCTGGTGCACCCCGTGGGGCCGTCGAAGGTGGCGCCCGTGGTGTTGCCCGCGACCACGACCTCGGCGGCGGTGAGGGTGATCGCCGTGGCGGCGGTGCGGTCGTCGTTGGTGGGCCTGCATGCGCCCGCGCGGCAGGTGGTGCCCGCGGCGCAGACGGTGCCGCAGGTGCCGCAGTTGGCGCTCGCGGTCTGCAGGTTGATGCACGCCGT
>CAISKJ010000506.1 GCA_903885885.1 uncultured delta proteobacterium | reverse complement strand
GCGTGACGCGGCGCAGGCGGTCGACCATGCCGCCCCACACGAAGCGGCCGAGGCGCGCGCTGTTGGGGATGATCTCGGGCCACGCCGCGGGTTTGCGCGGCGGCTGACGCCCGTAATCGATCACGATCTCGCCGCGCTCGTCGGCGGTGGCGACGAAGTACCCGGGGCCGGTAAAGGGGCTCATGGCCTGGTGGTTGTAGCCCCAGAGCTCCGCCGCGGGGGCGTCGCCGTCGGGGCGGCAGAAGCGCTTCTCGAAGTTGTTGAACGCCGGCAGGCTGTTGCGGCCCGTGTGAATCACCTCCACGAGGGGGTCGGCGACGGGCACGATGTCGTCGAGGGTGAGCGCGTCGGCGCCCGCGCTGGCTTCGAAGAGCGCCGCCATCTTGGCCTTGTCGAGCCCGCGCACGGCGTGGCGTCGCGACCACGGGCCGCAGGTGTCGAGCACCGTGCGAAGGTGCTCGAGGTTGAGCGTCGGTTCGAAGAAGAGCGGGAGGTACATGGCGAAACCAACTCTACGAGGCCGGGGCCCGCGTCAAGGGCTTTGCGGCCCCACGAGCGACGCGAAGCGCGCGCGCAGCACCGCGGCGATGGCCGGGCGGTGGGCGTGCAGGTCGTCGAGGTCTTTCACCGGGATGAAGCGCGACGTCGCCCCCGCGCGGGGCACGTGAAACCAGTTGGTGGTGTGCCACCACGTGAGCTCGCCCACGAGGCGCTCCCACTGGATGGCCTCGCGGCCGTCGACCTTCTTGCGGGCGACGCACCACGTCCACGGGGGGTCGCCCGTGAGGGCCTCGAGGTCGAGCCACAGGGTGTTCGTGTTGAAGAGCGGAAACTCGTCGGCGGGAAAGCCCTTCGGCAGCCGGAACGCCTCGGCCAGCACGAGCCTCCCGTCGCAGAGCACCGGGAGGCCGCCCTTGTCGCCGGGATCCTTCTCGACGAGCTCGACCGACACGCGCTTCTCCGACGCGCGGTGCATCGCGAAGAGCACCGGGTCGAGCGTGGCGCCCACGTTGTCGACGTTCGAAACCAGCACCGTGCGTACGCCCTTCGCGCGGAGCCGCGCGAGCGCGCCCGACTCGGCCAGCGCGTCGGGCAGGTCGCCGTGGCCCGTAGCGTACGGGGAGGGCTCGCGGTCGTCGTCACGGAAGAGCGTCCCATCTGATGCAAGGCGTAACGACACGAACTGCGGCGCCACGTGCACGTGCGCGAGCCCCTCGCGCGCGAGGGCGGCGCGGATGGTCCCGTCGGTGGCGAAGCTGGTCATGAGGGTGGCGTCGACGGTCGGGTGCCGCGCGAGGTCGGCCAGCTTCACGTCGATGAAGCGCGCCGAGCCCTCTTCGAACATCGGCGCGAGGGCCTTCACCACCGAGCCGAAGCGCGTGGCCATGCCGCCCGCGAGCACCACCACGGCGAGCTCGCCGCGCGCGATGGCGGCCTCCCCCTCGTCGCGCAGGGCGCGCCACGCGTCGCTCCCCACCGGCGGCGGCGCGAGGGCGCAGCCCGCGGGAGGCGGGGCGACGGGCTGCGTGATCCGGTGGGCCGCCTCGAGGTCGCCGCCGGCGCGTGTGCGCTCGCGCAGCGCCGCGAAGGGGACGCGGTCGAAGTGAAACCGCGCCAGCACCGATCGGAGATCTTCGGAGAGTGGGCCTTCCATCAGGGGGGTGTTTCTACGCGCGAACGTCCCCCGCGTCATGGGGGTGTGCGGTACCTTCGCGCGCGATGGCGTCGTTCGTCGTTTCGCTCGAGGTCAAGGGCCGCGCGTGCCTCGTTGTCGGCGGCGACGACGAGGCCGCGCGTCGGGCCCGGCGGCTGCGCGCGTGCGGCGCCCGCGTCACCGTCGTGTGGCCCGAGGCCGACGCCGACCTCGTCGCCTGGATGGCCGCCGAGGGCGTCCCCTGGGAGCGTCGCGCGCCCTGCGCCGCCGACCTCGCCGCGCGCCCCTTTCTGCTCGTGTCGACGCCCCGCGACGCGGCCCTCTCGGCGTGGCTCTTCGCCGAGGCCGAGCGCAACGGCGTGCTCGTGTGCTGCTGCGACCAGCTCCCCTTCGCGAACTACGCCCACGTCGCCGTGGCCGACGCCGGCACCGTCACCGTGGGCGTCGCCTCCGGGGGCACCGCGCCGGGCCTCGTCGCGAGGCTGCGCGACGCCCTCGCGCGGGGCCTCGACGACGAGTTCGCCGCGTACGC
>CAISKJ010000505.1 GCA_903885885.1 uncultured delta proteobacterium | reverse complement strand
GGCCCGTCGACGTCGGTACGCGCCGTCAGCGCCCGCCGCGTCGTAGGGAGCGCGTGCGGTGAGCCGAGGTTACTCGAGGAGGTTGTCGATCACGGGGAGGCCCCGCCGGTGCTCGTCGACGTCGACGTGATGGCGCCGCGGGTGGTGGCTCGCGTCTCGCCGCGCGAGACCGCTGCCCGCGTCGGTGACGACCACCGCGAGACCCGCATCACTGCCGTCGGGCGCGCTCGCATCGGCTGCGCTCGCATCGGGCGCGCTGGCATCGGGCGCGCTCGCATCGGCCGCACTGGCGTCGACGGGGGGTGGGCCGCCGCGGGCGTCGGGGCCCATGGGGCTGTGGTCGGGGCCGCGCGCGGCCGTGCGCTGGCAGGCGAGAAAGGCGCCCGCGGCGAGGGCGAGCACGATCGAGGCGCCGGCCTTCACGTGGCGCTTGATGCGGCGGATGCGGAGCGTGCGGTCATCGATGGGCATCGAGCGCCTCCAGGGCCTTGCGGGTGCGCAGTCGAACGATGGGCGCCGCGGGTTCGCGCGTCGGTCCGTCGCGCACGGGCAGCGCGCCCGGTCGCGGGGCGGGGAACCAGTGGTCGTCGGTGCCCTTGAAGACGCCGAAGACGCTCAGGAGGCCGTCGCGGAGCTGCGCGAGGTCGAGCGTGCGCGGCATCACGTCGCTCACGTGACACACGTAGTACCAGGCGCGAAACATCGCGTAGAAGAAGTCGTTCGGGGGCAGGTCGAGGAGGCGCTTCCACATCGGGAGGAGCGCGGGGATGGCCGCGGCGACGGCGAAGATCTTGTGCAGGTTCTCGACGCGTCGCTTGTGGAGCTCGGTCGGGAAGCGCATCACCGACTCGGTGTAGTAGCTCCGGTCGATCTCTTCGAAGTCGCCCGAGAACCAGCCGATCTTCACCGCGTGCTCCGCGATGCCCGTGCCCGGATACGGCGTGCAGAGTGTGGCGGCGGCGTAGTCGACGTCGAGCTCGATGTTGAGCTGCAGCGTGGCGAGGTCGTCTTCGAAGGTCGAGCCGGGGATGCCGAGGATGTTGTCGGCGAACACCACGATGCCCGCGCGCTTGAGCCGTCGAATGCCGTCTTTGAGGCGCTCCATGCGCACGTTGCGGCGGAGCACCTCGTTGGCGAGCGTGGGGTTGGCCGTCTCGATGCCGACGTTGACCGAGTGGCACCCCGACCACGCGAGGAGCTCGACCATCTCGGGCGTCACGATGTCGGCGCGCAGGTGGCAGTAGTACGGGAGTCCTACCTCGCGGCGGTAGCGCTCGCCGAAGGCGCGCAGCCACGTCGCGTCGTACACGAAGATGCTCTCGCGAAAGCCCACCACGTCGAGGGGCCCCTGGCGCCGCACGTGGAGCAGCTCCTCGATCACGTTGTCGGGGCTGCGCATGCGGACCTTCTTCCAGCTCGAGCCGTAGTGCTCCACGAGCGAGGGGTTGAAGCAGTACGAGCACGGAAAGGGGCACCCGCGGTTCGTCGTGAACGACTTGAGCGGCCGCAGGCGCAGCGTGTCGTCCCACGCGTAGAGCAGCTCGCGCGGCGGAAAGGGGATGTCGTCGAGGTCGCGCCGCAGCGCCCGCGGCGGGTTGCGATAGAGGGCGCCCTCGGATTTCACCCACAGGTCGTGGATGCCGCGCGTGTCATGGCCGCGGTCGAGGGCGTCGCACAGCTCGACGGCGGCGTCTTCGCCCTCGCCCTGACAGATCACGTCGAGCGCGGGGCTCTGGAGCACCTCGGGGTAGTACGTCGGGTGCGCGCCGCCCATGAGCGCCACGAAGCCCGGCGTCTCGCGCTTCAGGTGATGCAGGAGCCCGAGGTAGTACCGATGCATCCCCGTGGTGGCGCCCACCGCGACGACGTGGGGCTTGTAGCGCCGCACCTCGGACTCGACGTTGCTCCCGCGCGTGCCGATGAAGCGGCAGTCGTGCCCGGCGCGTTGCAGGCAGCCGGCGACGTAGAGCGCGCCGAGGGGCTCGGCGCCCTCGAGCTCCTTCACGATGAACATGACCCTTCGACCCATGAGACCGCCCTTCTTCCGGTGAGCGTCGCGCGCGACGCGGGGGCGCTCAGACGTTCGCACTCACCGGTAGGCTCTCACGAAACGCGCACATTCAACGGGCGCTCGCGCCCTCGTTCACATGACCTGTGAACGGGTTTACATGTCATGTAAACGCGCGCGGCGCTTCGCCCGTCGCGGCGCGGCCGCTAGACTCGCGCGATGAACCGCGACGCGCTCGTCGACGAGATGCGCTGGTGCCCTCGCTGCGAGCGCGGCATGCCCGCCCGCCGATGCCGCGTGGTGGAGCTCGGCGCGCTCTCCAGCGACCGCGCGCGGCTGTGCCCGACCTGCGACGGCGTCACCCGGGCCGTCGAGGTGCGCCCGCACCGCGCGCTGGTCGCGCACTACGCCGACGCGCTGCGCTACCCCATCGCCGACGGAGCGACCCCCGCGTGGCTCGCCTTCGGCGTCGGCGTCTGGTTCTTCGGGCAGCTGCCGCTCGCGGGCGAAGGGGCCGCCGCGTGCGTCGCGATCACCTACCTGCTCACCGTGGTGCGGCACGGCGCGTGGGGCCACGACGGGCTCCCGCAGGCCGCGGACTTCGTCGGGTGGTTCGACATCGTGGTGCCCGCCCTCCGCGCGCTGCTGGCGGCGGCGCCCGGCGTGCTCCCGCTGGGCCTCGCGCTGGCGTACGGCGACGCGCTGCCCCGCGCGCTCGCGCTGCCGCTC
>CAISKJ010000504.1 GCA_903885885.1 uncultured delta proteobacterium | reverse complement strand
GGCATGAGCGCCACGGCGGGGCTCGCGGGCGCCCTCTACGGCCGCCAGTTTTCGCTCTCGACCACGCTCCGCGACGCGGCCTTCGCGCCGACCGATCGCGCCCTCCTGCGCGGGGGCCTGCCCTTCGGCGCGATGAACCTCGTGGCGGCCCTGCGCGGCCGCATCGACGCCTTCTGGCTGCTGCGCTACGGCACCGAGGCCGACGTGGGCGCCTACAACGCGTGCATGCTCTACGCGGTGTCGCTCTTCCAGATCCGCGGAGCGTTCTACCCGGTGATCGCCGCGCGCCTGCCGGCGCTCCTCGAGGCGGGCGACCGCGGGGCCCTCAACGAGTTTCTCTCCCGTCAGGTGCGCTGGGTGGCGCTCCTCGCGACGCCCGTGTTCGTGCTCTTCGCGGGCCTCGGCGACGGGCTCCTCGCGGTGTTCGGCGAAGGCTTCGTGCACGCGCGTACGGCCCTCGCGCTCCTCGCGGCGGGGCAGTTCGTGAGCGCGCTCTCGCTGCCCGTGTACACCCTGCCGCTCGGGGGCAACGCGCGGTACAGCATTCTCGCGGCCTGCGTCGCGGTGAGCCTCCAGCTCGTGGTGCCGCGCGCGCTCATCCCCCGCTACGGGCTCGCGGGGGCGGCGTTCTCGTTCATGCTCGCGCTCGTCGTGGCCGAGGTCATCGCGCTCGCCTTCGCGTGGCGAAAGACAGGCGCCAACGGCCTCTCGCGCGGCCTCGCGCAGCCCCTCGCGGCGGGCGTCGCGGCCTTCTTCGCCGCCCGCGCCGTGCAGCCCCTCTTGCCGCCGCACATCGCCGTGCGCTTCTTCGTCGGCACCGCGGTGGGGGCCGTCACGTACGTGACCCTCGTCGTCGCCACGGGGCTGCAGCCCGTCGAGCGCGACCTCGTCGCCCGCGGCGTCGCGGCGCTGCGCGGGGCCTACGCGTCGCTGCGCGGGCGCTCGACGGGCGGCGCGGCGCCGTGATAGGCCGAACGACGTCGGAGGGCTCGCGGATGGGACTGCGCCGGGCGTTGGTGGTCGCGTTGTTCGCGTCGGGGTGCGGCGGTACCACGTACATCGTGCGAGGGTCGCCCGAGGCCGTGCGCGCCCGCGTCGCCGCCGCGTCGCCAGAGGAGGTGTTCGGCCACACGGTGCGGCTCACCAACGCGCGGCGCCAGTACTTCGGCGAGCTGCTCGCGTGCGACCGCGACTGGATCTACCTGCGGCTCCACGAGGCCGCCGACACGATGCTCCGCTTCGCGTGGCGCGACGGCGTGGGCCTCGACGTGGGCCTCCCCTCGACGGGCCCCGCGATGCTCACCTGGTCGATCGTGGGGTCGGCCTCGGCGCTCTCCCACGGGTGGTGGGCGATCCTCTCGCTCCCGCTGTGGGGCATCGCGGGCGGAGGCGCCACGGCCGTGAGCTGGAACCCGCGCCTCGGCCTCGCCTCGTGCGAGCTCGCGCGGCCCTACGCGCGCTTTCCGCAGGGCCTCCCCGACGTGTACGCGCCGCGCTTCGATCCGCGCACCCCCGCGCGCCCGCGCGCCGCCGTGCCCCCGCGCGCCCCCGAGCCCTCGCTCGCTGCCCCGTGGGACGCGCCCGCCGAGCCTCCCCTCCCGCCACCGCCGCCCCCCCGAGAGCAGTGACAGAATACGTCATGCGCACCCGCATCGCCGCACTCGCGCTCGCCGCGCTCTCCTGCACTTCGCAGCCCTCACTCCGCGCGCCGCACACGCTCCAGGGGGCGGGCGAGAGCGTGCGGGCGCACCTCCGCGACGGCACGGTGTGCGCCCTCGAGACGTGGCGCCGCGAGGGCGACACGCTGCGCGGCACGGGCGCCCTCTACGACGTCGACCGGCGCCTGGTGCGTCGCGGCGCGGTGACGCTCGCGCTCGCCGACGTGGCCATCCTCGAGATGAGCGAGCGGCAGTTTCGGGGCACCGACGCGGCCATCGCGGCGATGTCCGTGGTGTCGGTCGCGTCGGCGGTGGGCACCGTCGCGTGCGCGGCCTCGCCGAAGTCGTGCTTCGGCTCGTGCCCGACCTTCTACGTGGCGCGCGAGGGCGCGTGGACGGTGCAGGCCGAGGGCTTCTCGACGAGCGTGGCGCGCTCCCTCGAGGCCGACGACCTCGACGACCT
>CAISKJ010000503.1 GCA_903885885.1 uncultured delta proteobacterium | reverse complement strand
CCGCACCCACAGCGCGCGCCCGTCGGGCGTCTCGACGGTCACGCAGTACCGCAGCGGCGCCTCCGGATCCCAGCCCTTCACCCGCCACGCGACCACGGTGAAGCCCCGCTCCTCGCGCGCCACCTCGAGCGTCACGGAAGGGGCCGGGTAGCGCTTCACGAGCTCGGCGAAGGCCACGCCCTTCACCGCGCGCCCCTGGTAGGTGCCCGTCACCGCGCACGAGCCCTCCCAGAACGACCCGAACCAGTTGGTCGCGGCGCCGAAGAGGCCGCGCATCGCGCGCTGCCCGAGGTCGTCGCCCACGTCGTCGACCAGGGGCGTAAGCTGATCGGCGCAGCGCGGCGTGATGTCGAGCGCGAGGCGCCACGCGGGCACGTCGACGCGCCACCCGGCGGCGTAGACGGCATCTTGCTCCGTCGAGCGCCAGAAGCGCGTGCGCGTCACCGTGTCGGGGCCGATCGCGCGCAGCCACTGTCCGTCGGCGCGCACCATGCCGACGCCGCCGTACGCTTCGAGGCTCGGCGTCTCGCCGTGCGGCTCCCACACGGTGGTGACCATGAGGTCTTCGCCCGAGTCGAGCTGCACGCTCAGCCACTCGTACTCTTCGAAGCCCGGAACACGAAACGGCGTCACCGCGAAGTCGCCCCACTGGTGGTCGAACCACCCGCGGCCCGCCACGCGCACGCGCTCGCGACGCCCGTCGCGCCCCGTGAGCTCGAGCTCGCCGCGCACCGCGAGGCGCGTGAGCGAGTAGTAGAAGAACCACCCGCTCTTGGCGAAGGGGAGGTACCCCGCGCCCCCGGCCTCGTAGGGCTCGCGCGTGTTCTCGAGCGCGAGCGACACGCGAAACCTCCCCGCGTCGTCGCGGGCCTCGAGCTGCGAGTCGAAGCCCTTCGTGGTCGCCCAGGTGTCGACGCCGCCGGCGTGCGCAAAGGTCAGATCGTGGCGCCCCTCGACCGCGTGCAGGCGGCCCAGCGCGGTGCCCGTCCACGCGCCGAGGTAACGGTCTTCAGCGTCCCACGCGCGCACCACGAGAAAGCGCAGCCACTGCGTGAAGTACGCGGCGAAGACCACGAAGCGCCGCCGCGCGCCGCCCTCTTCTTCGACGTGGGCGTTGAGGTACACCCACTCCATCTCGGCCATCGAGGGGTTGCTGAGCCTGCGGTCGCTGCCCTCGCCGAGCAGCCGGTGCCACCCCTCGTCGCGCGGAAAGGTCAGCGCGCTCCCCGGGCGACGGTACGGCCGCTCGCGCCAGTCGCTCACTCCGCGGCCTCGACGACCTCGCGTCGCGCGCGTGCCGCGAGGTAGAGCGCCTCGTGCGTGGCGGGCGACGGGAGGCTCACCACGCCCCCCTCGCCGAAGGCCGCCACGGCGTCGCGCAGGGCCTCTCGCACCGCGATCGCGAGCATGAGGGGCGGCTCGCCCACGGCCTTGCTGCCGTGCACCGTGTTGCCCTGCGCGGCGTCGGGCAGGAGGCTCACGCGGAGGTCCATCGGCGCGTCGCTCAACGACGGAATCTGGTAGGTGCTCGCCGAGTGCGTGAGAAGACGCCCCTTCGCGTCCCACAAGAGCTCTTCGCCCGTGAGCCAGCCGATGCCCTGCACGAGCGCGCCCTCGACCTGCCCGCGGTCGATCATGGGGTTGAGCGAGTCGCCCACGTCGTGGAGCGCGTCGACGCGCAGCACGCGCTTCATGCCGCTGTAGCCGTCGACCTCGACCTCGGCCACGGCGGCGCCGAACGCGTAGTAGTGAAAGGGCTTGCCGCGCCCGGTGGTGCGGTCGTAGCCCACGCCGGGCGTGCGATAGAAGCCCGTCGCCGAGAGCGACACCTGCGTCACGTACGCGCGCTCGGCCACGGTCGTGTGGGTGGCGAACATCTCGGGCGCAGGGCCGCGAAACCCGCCGTCGGCGAGGCGCACCGCCGATGGTTCGCACCCGAACAACCCCGCGGCCACTTCGAAGAGCCTGCCGCGCAGCGTCTCACACGCGTTGCGCACCGCGGCACCGTTGAGGTCGGCGCCCGCCGAGGCCGCGGTGGCCGAGGTGTTGGGCACCTTGTCGGTCTGGGTCTTCATGACGCGTACGCGCTCCGACGAGAGTCCCAGCTCGCGCATCGCGATGCCGAGAATCTTCGTGTGAAGCCCCTGCCCCATCTCGGTGCCGCCGTGGTTCACCTGCACCGAGCCGTCGCGGTACATGATCACGTAGGCGCCGGCCTGGTTGAGAAAGCTCGCCGTAAACGAGATGCCGAACTTCACCGGCGTCATCGCGAGGCCGCGCTTCACCCGCGGGCTCGACGCGTTCCACCGCGCGACTTCGGCGCGGCGTTCGGCGAGCTGCGACGAGTCGGTGAGGGCGTTCCAGATGGTGTGCACGCGGTTGTCGTCAATGTGCTGGCCGTAGTGCGTGGTGTTGGTCTCGCCCTCGGCCCGGTAGAGGTTCTTCGCGCGCACGGCCTCGGGCGCGAGGCCCAGCGAGCGGGCCACGCGGTCGATCACGTCTTCGATCACGACCATGCCCTGCGGCCCGCCGAAGCCGCGAAAGGCCGTGTGCGACACCACGTTCGTCTTCGCCACGCGCCCGAACACGTTCACACTAGGAAGGTAGTACGCGTTGTCGATGTGAAAGAGGGCGCGGTCGTTGATCGACTCGGAGAGGTCGAGCGCCCAGCCGCCGTCGCTCACCAGCGTGGCTTCGAACGCGAGCAGGGTGCCTTCGTCGTCGAAGCCCACGCGCCAGTCGGCGCGAAACGGGTGACGCTTGCCCGTGAGGGCCATGTCGAGGTCGCGGTCGAGCATCACGCGCACGGGCCGTCGGGTCTTCACCGCGGCGAGCGCCACGAGGGCCGCCCAGGTGTTGCCCTGCGTCTCCTTGCCGCCGAAGCCGCCGCCCATGCGCGGCGCCTCGACCACCACGCGGTTGCGGGGCACGTCGAGCACGTGCGAGACCACGGCTTGAATCTCGCTCGGGTGCTGCGTCGACGACGACACGTGCACCGAGTCGTCGTCGAGCACATCGGCCCACGCGGCCTGCGACTCGAGGTAGAAGTGCTCCTGGCCCCCGATGGTGAGCGAGCCCGCGAGCGTGCGCGGCGCAGCCGCGAGGGCGGCCGTCGTGTCGCCGCGGCGAATGCGGTGCCCCGCGGTGTGATAGCTCTCGGCGGCGATGGCGGCGTCGAGGCCCACGACGGCGGGCAGCGGCTCGTACTCGACCTCGACGCAGGCGGCGGCCTTGCGGGCGTTGTCGTAGCTGTCGGCCACCACGACGGCCACCATGTGCCCGTGAAACATCACCTCGCCCTGCGCGAGCAGCGTCTCGTCGTGGCGAATGGCGCCCACGTCGTTGGTGCCCGGAATGTCTTCGGCGAAGAGCACCGCGGCGACGCCGGGCATCGCGCGGGCCTTCGTGGCGTCGCGGCGCACGACGCGGGCGTGCGCGTGCGGCGAGCTCACGGGCCACAGCTCGAGCATCGGGCGCGCGAGGCTCTGGTCGTCGACGTAGCGCGCGGCCCCGGTGGCGTGACCGAGGGCGCTCTCGTGGCGCAGTGACTTCGAAGCGTCGGACACCACGCTGTCGGCGCCGGGCTCGAACTCGAGCGCGCCGTCTTGCCCGAGCGTGCTCACGCCGTCGAAGAACTTCTCGAACAGGCTCACCACCAGGCCCCGCCGGTAGGCCGCGCCGCTGCGCACGTCGGCGATGGGGGTGAACTCCTCGGCCAGCACGGGCAGCACCGCGGCGACGGTGTCGCGCGACCAGGGCCTTCCCACGAGGGCCGCCTCGGTCTTCAGCGCGCGCGCGGGCGTCGCGGCGACGCCGCCGTACGCGAGCCGCGCGTGGCGCACCACCCCGTCGCCGTCGGTGTCGACCACGAAGGCCGCGGCCACGATGCTGATGTCGAGCTCGCGGCGCTTCGAAACCTTGTACGTCTCGAAGCGCCGCGTGAGCCCCGCGCCGCTCGCCCCACGGGGAATGCGCACCGCCTCGACCACCTCGTCGGGTGCGATCGCAGTCTTGCGGTAGCCCAGAAAGAAGTCAGCGACGGCGACCGTGCGCGCCCCGCGCACCGAGCGCAGCGTGAGGTCGGCGTCGAGGGCGAGCATCACGGGCGCGAGGTCGCCGATGGGCGAGGCCGTGACGAGGTTGCCCGCCAGCGTGGCGCGGTTGCGAATCTGCCGCGAGGCAAACACCCGGAGCATCTTGTCGAGGCCGCCGAGCTCGCCGTCGAGCGACTCTTCGAGGGCCGTGAGCGTCGCCGCGCCGCCGACCGTGAGGTGCGCGTCGGAGCGCGTGATCGCGCGCAGCGAGGCGACGTTTTCGGTGCTTACCAGCAGCGGAAACTCACGAAACTTCTTGTTGATCTCGACGCCCACCTCGGTGGCCCCCGCCACGAGCACGGCCTCGGGCGAAGAAGCCTTGAGGGCGCACAGCGCCTCGACCGTCGTGGGCGCTACGAAGCGCTCGTGCGCGTGCGTGTAGTCGAGCGCGACGGCCTCGGGCGCGGGCGCCGCGAGGGGCAGGCGAAAGCGGTCGCGCGCGGCGGAGCCGTCGCGCTTGCACTGGTCGCGGTGCGCGAGCGCGTCGAGGGCGGCGTCGCGAATGGGGCGGTAGCCCGTGCAGCGGCAGAGGTTGCCGCAGAGCTGGTCGGCGAGGGCGGGGCGGCCCGTGAGGTCGTCGCGGTAGTAGGCCTCGAACATCGACATGACGAAGCCCGGGGTGCAGAAGCCGCACTGCGAGCCGTAGCGGTCGGCCATGGCGCGCTGCACCGGGTGGGCGCCCCCCTCGGCGATGCCCTCGGCGGTGAGCACCTCGCGCCCCGCCACCATGGGGAGCAGCGTGATGCACGCGTTGATGGCCCGCCACGTGCGGTCGCCGCGCGCGTCGGTCTCGACGATGGCCACGGTGCAGGCGCCGCAGTCGCCCTCGGCGCAGCCCTCTTTGGTGCCTGTATGGCCCTCGGCGCGGAGCCAGTCGAGGAGCGACAGGTGGGTCGACGCGCCGACCACGCGCACCGCGCGGCCGTTGAGAGTAAATTGCAGGGCCTCGCTCATAGGTGCGCGGAGACTAACGGCACCGCGTACCGCTGAACAGTAGGCGCGCGCGGGCGCTTCCCGAAGGCGCCGATCGGCGTGATGCTCCGTGCCCCCGATGACCACCGACGCCAATCCCCTCCTCAGTGACCGCGACGTAGATTTTCTGCTCTTCGAGGTGCACGACGCCGCGTCGCTGTGCGCGCTCCCGGCCTTCGCCGACCACGACCGCGGCACCTTCGAACTCACGGTGCAGACGGTACGGCGCCTCGCGCGCGACGTGTTCTTCCCCGCCCTGCGCGACACCGACGCGGCGCCCCCGGCCCTGCGCGACGGCGCCGTGGCGCTGCACCCCAAGATGCGGGCGATGTTCGAGGCGCTCGCCGAGGCGGGCGTGCTCTCGGCGACGCGCCCGGCGTCGGTGGGCGGGCAGAGCCTCCCTGCCCTCGTGGCCACCGCGGCCAACGCGTACCTCTGCGCGGGCAACGCCTCGGGCGCGGGCCTCGCGATGCTCACCACCGAGGCCGCGCACCTCATCGAGTCGTTTGGCAGCGACGAGCTCCGCGCGCGCTACATGCACGACCTCTACGCCGGCCGCTCGACGGGCACCATGTGCCTCACCGAGCCCCACGCGGGCTCGAGCCTCGGCGACATCACCACGAAGGCCACCCCCCGCGCCGATGGGACGTACAACCTCACGGGCAGCAAGATCTTCATCTCCGGCGGCGAGCACGACCTCACCGAGAACATCATTCACCTGGTGCTCGCGCGCATCGCAGGCGCGCCCGAGGGGTCGCGCGGCGTCTCGCTCTTCTGCGTGCCCAAGCTGCGCCCCGACGGAGACGCCCTCGTCGACAACGACGTGCGCTGCGCGGGCGTGCTCCACAAGATCGGCTGGCGCGCGCTGCCGAGCGTGGCGCTCAACCTCGGCGAGGGCGACGACTGCCGCGGGTGGCTCGTGGGCACCGCGGGGCGCGGCCTCGCGCACATGTTCCAGATGATGAACGCCGCGCGCATCGGCGTGGGCGCGAGCGCCGCCGCGGTGGCCTACGCGGCCTATCAAGAGAGCCTCCGCTACGCCCTCACGCGGCCGCAGGGGCGCGCGCTCTCGGGCCGCGACGCGCAGGGTCCGCAGGTGGCCATCGTCGAGCACGCCGACGTGCGGCGCATGCTGCTGCGCCAGAAGGCCATCGCCGAGGGAGCCCTCTCGCTCGTGCTCGCGGCGGCGCGCCAGTCCGACCTCGCGGAGCACGGCGCCGACGAGGCGCAGCGGGCCCGCGCGCGGCGCCTCCTCGACCTGCTCACGCCCGTGGCCAAGAGCTTTCCTGCGGAGAAGGGCTTCGAAGCCAACGCGCTCGCGGTGCAGGTGCACGGCGGCTACGGGTACACGTCCGAGTACCTCCCCGAGCTGTGGATGCGCGACCAGAAGCTCAACAGCATTCACGAGGGGACGTCGGGCATTCAGGGCCTCGACCTCCTGGGCCGCAAGGTGGTCGCGGGCGGCGGTGAGGCCCTCGCGGCGTGGTCCGAAGAGGTGACATTGACTGTCACCCGTGCACGCGCGGCGGGTGTTTCGGCGGCGTGGTGCGACGCGCTCGACGGCGTGGTGGCCGAGGTGGGCGCGCTCACGATAGAGCTCGCGGCGCGGGGCCTCGCGGGCGACGTCGACGGGATGCTCTCGCACTCGGCGGACTACCTCGACCTGTTCTCGACGGCGTGCGTGGCGTGGCAATGGATGCTGCAGGCGACCGCCGCGCAGCGCGCGAAGGGCGCGGGCCGCGACGAGGCCTTCTACGAGGGCAAGCTCCGCGCGGCGCAGTACTGGTTCGCCACCGAGGTGCCGCGCGTGGCGCTCCTCGCGAGGCTCTGCCGCGAGGCCGAAGACTCGTACCTTCGCATGGCGCCCGAGGCGTTCTGACCGGCCGCCATCGCGGCTTCGAAAAGCGAAAGCCCCTCATTGGCTTATGACCAATGAGGGGCTTTCTTAGTAGGACCCCGGCAGCGTTCTACTCTCCCACAAAGTCACCTTTGCAGTACCATCGACGTTGGAAGGCTTGACGACCGAGTTCGGGATGGGATCGGGTATGACCCTTCCGCTATCGCCACCGAGGAATCTG
>CAISKJ010000502.1 GCA_903885885.1 uncultured delta proteobacterium | reverse complement strand
CCGCCACCCTCGCCCTCGTCGGGTGGGAGCGCGCCGCGCAGGCCTTTCCCGGCCCCTGCCCCGCCCGCTACGACCGCTCGCTCACGCCGTACGCTTCGCGCAGGGTCGCCTTCGGGGGCGTCAACGGCTCGCGCGAGAAGGCCCTCGACGCCATCGTGGTGAGCCACTACGGCGGCGAGGCCGTGGCCACCGCCGACCACATCGAGCGCTTTTATTTCCCCCGCGCCTACGGCCTCACGCGCTGGGAGCGCTGGGAGAACAACCGCGGCGCGCCGCGCGCCGAGGGCTGCAACGGGCCCACCGCCGAGGGCACCTTTCGCCGCGTCGACTGCCGCGACTGGACGCAGGTGTTCGCCGACGAGACCCCTACGCCCGCCGAGGTGTGGCCCACGCCCTACGCGGCGAGCAACCTCGTGCGCAACCACGACTTCGGCAGCGGAATGGGCGCCCCGTGGGAGCGCATGGGCACCTCGACCACCGGCGCCATGACCAACGTGCTGGTGGTGCGCGACGCCGACGGCAACGCCAACCTCGCCACCAACTGCGCGGGCCCCTGCTCGCCCGGGCAGAACGTGTATCAAGACGTTCCCCGCCAGGGCCTCGCGGGGCGCTACCGCTTCGGCGCGCGGCTGTGGTCCGAGACGCCGGGGGCCAACGTAGAGCTCGTGGTGTTTCAGCGCGACGCGAGCGCCCGCATCGTGCAGCGCGACGCCGTGGCGCTCACCGTGGGCACCCGCCGCGAGCGCGTGGCCACGGCGGCCTTCACCGTCGATCCGGCGACGGACCACTTTCGCTTCACGCTCTACCTCAACGCGCCCAACACGGTGCACCTCGACGACGCGTGGATCTCGCGCTGAGCGCGGTCGCAGCAGGGACGCGCCCAAGTGCCCGCGCTGCGGAGTCCGAGGGGCTCACGCGCGCGCCTCACCGCGATTGCGGATTCGGGAGCGTGACGAGAAGATCCAACGATGCGATCGCCCGGCCTCCTCGCGCTCCTCACGCTCGGCTCGCTCACCGCGTGCGATGCGTCGGTCACCCGCCCTGACGCCGCTTCGCCCGATGCGCCCTCGCCTGACGCTGCATCACCCGACGCCGCCTCCCCCGATGCGCCTTCGCGCGACGCGCCCTCGCACGACACGTCGACCGTCGACGCGCCCGCGCCGGACATCACGGCGCCCGACGACGCGCGCGCCGATGCGCCTGGCGCCTCGGGGTACTTTCCCGCGGGCGCGCCCTGGATGGTCGACGTCTCTCGCGCCGCGCTCGACAGCGAGTCCGCGGCGGTGATCCCGTGGCTCGACGGGCAGGGCTTCGGCCTCGGGCGCATGCAGATCGACTTCTCCATCGAGGTGCTCGAGGCCGACGCGGCGACGCCCCTGCGAAGCTTCACGCGCACGGGCGACTTCTTCATGCCCGACTGCGACTTCGCGCCGATGCCCGTGCCCGCGGGAGGCGCGCTCGAAGGCGAGACGGGCTACGCGTGCCTCAGCGATGGTGACTGTCACCTTCTCGTGATGCACCGATCCACGCACCGTCTCTACGAGATGTGGCGCGCGAACATCACCGCCGCGGGCTTCAACGGCGGCTGCCTCGCCGTGTGGGACACGTCGCGCGTTCCTCCGCCCAACGGGCGCGGCGAGCAGTGCACGAGCGCCGACGCCGCGGGGCTCCCCATCGCGCCGCTGCTCTTCTCGGCCGACGAGGTCGCGGCGGGGTCCATCGATCACGCGATTCGCTTCATTCTCCCCAACGCCCGCATCCGCGCGCGAACCTACGTGCACCCCGCCACGCACGCCACGGGCGCCACCACGGGCCCCGCCGCGGCGCCGCCCTACGGAGCGCGCCTGCGACTGCGCGCCGACTATCCCCTCGCGTCGCTGCCCAACGAGGGGGCGCGCGTGGTGGCGCGGGCGCTCCAGCGGTACGGGATGATCCTCGCCGACGGCGGCAACGTCGCGCTCACCGCGCAGAGCGACCGCTTCACGCGGGCGAAATGGATGGGCCTCCTCGGCTCGCGCGACCTCCAGACCCTTCGCCCGAGGGACTTCGCAATGGTCGATGGAGGAACGCGCTTTCGCTTCACGGGCGACTGCGTGCGCAACCCCTGAGAAGGCCAGCATAGACCTGCTGCGCGCCTCGATGCAGCGGTCGGTCAGGCTCAAAATACCCTACCGTATTCCTCGCCCGACCTCCCTCGCCTCGAGTCGCTCGCGACGGTTTCTGCTGACCTTCTGAGAGGGCCGTACGGCGGCTCGGCGCGCAAGGCAGGTAGAACACCGCGCGCCCCACGGTGGGCTCGTCGGGCGCGGTCCACGCGACGCGAGCGCCCGCATCGTGCAGTGCGACGCCGTGGCGCTCGCCGTGGGCCCCCGCCGCGAGCGCGTAACGACGACGGCCTTCGCGGTCGATCCCGCGACGGACCACCTTCGCTCACGCGTCGGCGGTGAGAAGCGCGGGCGATGCCACGCAGCGGGGCCCCGCCGCCCAACGTGCCGCCGCGGCGACGGCGGCGGTGAGCGCCACGCCCCAGGCGACGTCGACGAGCACGAGCGAGGCGGGCCACGCCGCGATGACCGCCAGGTTGGTGAGCTCGTAGGTGCCGTACGCGAGGAGCCCCATGGCCGCGCCGCGCCGCGCCGCTTCGGCCGCGGTGGCCGCGGGGAGCGCCGCCGCGCCCACGGCGAAGGCGATGTACATCACGTAGAAGAGGGCGGCCGCGGGGGCGTGTACGGCGGGCCTGCGCAGCGGGCCGAGCGCGCGGTCGTAGAAGGGCCGCGCGATGAGCCCCAACCACACGAGGTCGAGCGCGATCATCGTGACGGCGGCGACGACCGAGGCGATGGCGACGCGCTTCATGAGCGCTCAGATGCGCCCCGACGCCCGCGCGGCGCTTCGAAGCGACGCTTACATGACATGTTTGTCGGCTTACATGACATGTTTGTGATCGCCCTACGCCGACGTCGGCGCTTCTCGTTCGCAGGCGCGGCGGCGCCTACGCGGGCTTCGAGAGCTTGTCGACGGCGGCCTTCACGGCCACCTCCATGAGGTGGGCGCCGTTGGCCTCGAGGTACCGCGTGATGCCGCGGATCACCGAGTCGCGCATGGCCGTGTCGACCCCGAGCTGACGGATCATCGACGCGATGTGCGCGTCGAGGCCGAGCGACTGCACCGCGGGCGCCACGCTGCCGAGAAAGCCCAGGAGCGCGCTCACGCCGCTCACCGCGGCGGGCATCTGCGTCTGGAGCCGCCCCACCGCGGACACCACGAGCTCGCGGAGCACCGTGTCGACGAGGTTGGCCGCCACGGCCTGTTCGTACACCTCCTTCTCGAGCGATCCGAGCACCTGCGATTTGAGCGACCCTACGAGGCTGTCGATGTCCATGCGCGGAGCTTCTCGCAGGGGCCGCGGCGCGCACAAGCGCGATGGGGCGCCGTCGGCACGTCGCGGTCCCCTGACCGGATGCGCGGCCCGTCGTGGTACGAGGGGAGTCACGATGCGACCGCTCCTCTCGCTGGCCGTGCTCACGGCGTGCGCCTCGCTCGCGGCGTGCGCCGCGACGCCCGACGCGATCACCGATGCGTCACACGATGACGGCGCGCGCGACGCGTCGCCCCTCGACGCCGAGGACGCCCCTGCAGCGCGCGATGTCGCAGTCACCGAGGTCGAAGACACCGCGGCGCCCGACGCGGTCGACGCCGCGCGCGATGTGCCCCCCGACGCCGCCGTCGATGGTGCGCGCGATGTGCCACCCGACGCCGCCGTCGATGGTGCGCGCGATGTGCTTCCCGACGCTGCCGTCGACGCCCCCGCGGACGCGCCCGCCGACGCGCCGGGGCCCTCGCTGCCGGCGTTCTGTGGGAGCTATCCGCCCCGCGGCGCCGCGGGCGTGTGGCAGTCGACGCGGGTGCGCTACGACGCCGCGGGGCGCCTGGTCTACGCGTCCGATGCGCAGGGCGACCGCGTGCCCGACTTCAGCTTCGCGGGCTATCGTCAGGGCGAGGGCGCGATCCCCCGCGTGCCCGACGTCGAGCGCGTCGCCCCGGGCGCGGGCGACGACACCGTGCGCATCCAGGCCGCCCTCGACCGCGTCGCCGCGAGGCCCCTCTCGGCCGACGGGCTGCGCGGCGCCGTCGCCCTCGCGCCGGGCCTCTACGACGTCGCCGGGACGCTCTACGTCCGCGCGAGCGGCGTGGTGCTCCGCGGCGCGGGCGCCGGCGCCGATGCGACGACGAGCACCATTCTGCGCGCGCCCGGCGACACGCCGCACCAGCGCGACGTGATCGTGCTCGGGCCGGGCGACCTGAACCTCCGGCGCCTCGTCGCGACGCCGTCGCGCGCCGTCACCACCGCGCGGGTGCTGGTGAACGCGACGGAGTTCGACGTCGACGACGGCGCGGGGCTCTCCGTCGGCGACGCGGTGATGCTCACGCGCCCCTCGACGCGCGCGTGGATCGCGGCGCTCAACGGCGGCGGCGGCTCGACGCCGTGGAACCCCGGCGAGGTCGACACCGCGTACGTCCGTCACGTCGCGGCGATCCGCGGGCGACGGGTGACGCTCGACGTGCCCGTGTACGACACCCTCGACCGCGCGGTGGCGCAGAGCACGCTGGCGCGCGTCGACGTGCGGGGCGTGCTGCGCGAGCTCGGCGTCGAGTCGCTGCGCGTTGACATCCAGACGGCGGGCGGCGCCGACGAGAACCACGCGCTCAATGCGGTGCGGGTCAACGGCGTGCGCGACGCGTGGGTGCGCGACGTGACGGGCCTGCACTTTGTCTACGCCGCGGTGGTGGTGGAGCAGTCGCAGCGGGTCACCGTG
>CAISKJ010000501.1 GCA_903885885.1 uncultured delta proteobacterium | reverse complement strand
GGGCGCCGGAGCGCGCGGCGGGCTCAGGACGGGCGCGCCGGCCGCGGGCGGGGGCGGACCCATGGGGCGCTGCGGGTCGAACTGCGAGGGCTGCATCACGGTGCGCGCATCGAGGCCGTCGTCGACGTCGTCGCCGCCGCCGAGGGAGGCCGGATCGACGACGGAGATGCCGCCGACCATGGTCTTCTGGAATTGCGCCGCCGCGCCGGGCGCCGGACGGCCCGCACCCTGCGGCGCGCCGAAGCCCTCGGGCGACGACGACGACATGAGCATCGTGCCCTTGAACTTGGGCGCGGGCTTGCCGACGGCCGCGCTGGCGCCGGCCGCTGCGAGGGGCGCCGAGCAACGCTGGCAATTCGTCGTGTTTTCAGGGTTCTGATGGCCGCAGTTGGGACAGAACATCGAACAGATCCTCCGAAGGGGCGGTCGCGCACCACCGCGCGCGCGGCTGCGTCGAAGCCGCGGGAGGCTATACCCACACCGCGCCCGAACGCCAGCCCCGCCTACACCCTCGATGTACCCCGTTGGCACACGGGCTCAGGCCTCGATGCCCGCGGCCGCGAGGTGCTGGCCGATCGAGGCCAAGGTCTCTTCGGGCAGGTACGGCGTCGAGCTGGCGCAGAAGGCGTTCTGCCGCGCGTGCTCGGCGTTGCGCGCGCCGGGCACCGTCACGCTCACGAGCCCGTTGGCCAGCACGTAGCGCAGGGCGAGGTCGCGCATCGTGGCGATGTCGCCCTTCACGAGCGGGCGCAGGCCCTCGCGCTGGCGTACGCGGCGCGCCACATCGGCGGCGCTCCATCGGTACATGCGGTGGTCTTCGTCGCGGAAGCGTCGGCTCGCGCCCCACGTGTCGGCGAGCACGCCGTACCCGTAGGGAGAGCGCGCCACGAGGGCCACCCGGGCGCCCGAAACCGCCGCCGAGAGCCGGTGCAGCAGCTTCGCGTAGAGGAGGTTGTAGGGCACCACGAGGAGGTCGGCGCCGCTCGCGACGGCGGCCTCGCCGCACTCGACGCTCCCCACGCTGGCGCCGATGAGCCGCGCCTTGCCGGCCTTCTTGAGCGCGCCGAGGCACTGCCACGTCTCGCCGCGGAGGAGCGTCGACACGCCGGGGTTGTGCAGCACGAGGGCGTCGACGTGGTCGGTCTGCAGGCGCTTGAGCGAGGCCTCGCAGGCGCGGGTGATGTAGGCAGGTTCGAAGCGCTTGCGGGCCACCTCGCCGCTGCGGTCGACGCCGACGCGGGTGGAGACCACGGCCTTGTCGCGGCCCCGCGCCTGGAGCACCTCGCCGATGAGCCGCTCGACGCCGCCCTCGGCGTAGCAGTCGGCCGTCTCGATGAAGGTGCAGCCCTCGTCGAGCGCGGCCTCGACGGTGTTGCGCGCCTCTTCGGGGGTGACCGGCCCGTACCCGTCGCCCGAGAGGCTCCAGGTGCCGAGGCCGATCTCGCCGACCGTGATCCCGCTCCGTCCGAGGTTGCGCGTGCGCATCGCCGCCGACGCCTACAACCGTGCGCCCCTCGCGTCAAAGGACTTATGACCCCGCCGCCCCCTGTGGCATCTTCGCGGCAACCTCATGGAAGTTCTCGTCGCCCACCACGGATACTGCTTCGACGGCGCCACGACGGCGGCCATCTTCACGCGCTTTCTGCGAGAGACCGCGCCGGGCCTCGCGCGCGCCGAGTATTCGTACAAGGGCCTCTTGTATGAGCCCAACGCGCCGCCGCCGGGCGACAAGCTCCGCGCCGGGGCCGTCAACGCGGTGCTCGACTATCGGTACACCACGTCGCCGCTGCTCGAGTGGTACTTCGACCACCACGTGAGCGCGTTTCAAGAGAAGGGCAGCGAGGCGCATTTTCGCGCCGACGCGTCGGGCAAGAAGTTTCACGACGGCGCCTACGGCTCGTGCACGAAGCTCCTCATCGACGTGGCCCGCGAGCGCTTCGGGTGGACGGCGCCGGACCTCGACGAGCTCGTGCGCTGGTCGGACATCATCGACGCGGCGCGCTTCCCCGACGCCGACGTGGCGAGCTCCTTCGACCCGCCCGCGATGGCCATCGCCGCGGTGATCTCCGAGCAGGGCGACGACCACCTGTGCGGCCAGATCATCCCGCTGCTCGCCACGAAGCCCCTCGCCGCGGTGGCCGCGCACCCGCTCATCGCGCAGCGCCTCGGGCCCATCAAGCTCCGCCACGACGCCCTCGCGAAGCGCATGGGCGAGTCGGGCGAGCAGCGCGGCGACGTGGCCTGGTTCGACCTCTCCGACGCGCCCCTCGACACGGTGGCCAAGTTCGTCGGGTACAAGCTCTTTCCCTCAGCGCAGTACTCCGTGGTGCTGTCGCGCAACCCCAAGCGCGTGAAGATCTCCGTGGGCTTCAACCCCTGGGCGAAGCGTCCGCGCGGTCACAACGTGGCCGCCCTGTGCGAGCGCTACGGCGGCGGCGGCCACCCCGTGGTGGGGGCCATCTCGCTCCCGCCGCACGAGATGGCGCGCGCGCGCACCGCCGTCGATGAGATCATCGCGGCGCTCAACGCGTAGCGGTCGGTCGGTGTAGCGAGGGTCGAAGGGGGGAGCGGAGGCAGAGGGCGCGGCCGGAGCACAGACTCCGTCGCCGCGCCCGTCGGGGGTCACGTCACGGGCAGGCGGTGCCCGCGAGGCAGACGCCGGCCATGCCGTTCTGCGAGGCGCAGCAGGTCGTGCCCGTGTTGCACGCGCAGGGGCAGGTGGTGCACCCGGCGGGCGTGGTGTACGTGCGGCACACGCCCGCGACGCACACCTGGTCGGCGTCGCACGCGTTGCCGCAGCGGCCGCAGGCGAGCTCAGAGGTCTGCAGGTTGAAGCAGTAGCCCGAGCGGCCGTTGAGCATGCAGAGCGCGTTGGGGGCGCGGCAGGTGTCGGGGGCGGCGCAGCGCCCGGCCACGCAGGCCTCACCCATGCGGCAGGTGTTGCCGACGCTGCCGCAGTTGAAGGGGCTCGACTGCAGGTCGGTGCACCCGAAGGTCGTCGTCGTGAGGCCCGCGCGGCACACGCAGTTGCCCGCGGAGCACATCTGGAAGCTGTTGCACTGGTCGCCCACGGCGCCGCAGTTGTTCGGGTCGTTCGCGAGGCTCACGCACACGCCGCCGCTGAGCGTCGAGCCCGTGGGGCACGCGCAGCGACCCGCGGTGCAGGTGGTGCCGCCCGCGCAGACGTTGCCGCAGGTGCCGCAGTTGCGCGCGTCGGTCTGCACGTTGGCGCAGGCGGCGCCGCACATGCGCGAGGGCGCCGTGCAGGCGCACGCGCCGGCGGTGCAGGTGGTGCCCGTGGCGCACACGGTACCGCAGGCGCCGCAGTTGCTCGAGTCGGTGGCCGTCGACACGCAGCGGCCCGCGCAGAGCGTCTGGCCCGCGGGGCACTGGCACACGCCGGCGGCGCACGACTGGCCCGCGCCGCACGCGCGGCCGCAGGCGCCGCAGTTCATGGCGTCGGTCTGCGGGTCGACGCAGGCCGCGCCGCACATCGTCCGCGGCGCCACGCAGCCCGTGATCGCGGTGCAGACGCCCGCCGTGCAGATCTGGCCGGCGCCGCACACGTTGCCGCAGCGACCGCAGTTGCGCGGATCGGTGGTGAGCGCGGAGCAGGCCACGGCGCCCGTGCCGCTGGGGCAGCACGTGGACCCCGCGGCGCAGCCGCAGGTGCAGGTGCCCGCGGAGCAGGTCGAACCGGCCGCGCAGGTGGTGCCGCAGGCCCCGCAGTTGCGCGGGTCGGTGCGCGTGTCGATGCAGGTGGTGCCGCAGATCGAGAGCCCGGTGGGGCAGAGCGCGCGGCACGTGCCGGCGACGCAGGTCTGCGCGGCGGTGCACGAGGCGCCGCAGCGGCCGCAGTTGCGCGGGTCGGCCTGCGTGTCGGTGCAGGTGCCGCTGCAGAGCGTCTGGCCGCCGGAGCACACCGGCGTGCACGCGCCCGCGGTGCACACCTCGGTGGCGGCGCACGCGCGGCCGCAGGCGCCGCAGTTGGCCGCCGCGGTGCGCAGGTCGACGCAGGCCGCGCCGCACATGGTGAGGGGCGCGGTGCACATCGACGTCGGCGTGCACGCGCCGCCGGCGCAGAGCTCGCCGGTGGCGCAGGCGCGGCCGCAGGCGCCGCAGTTGCGCGCGTCGCTCTGCACGTCGACGCAGGCGCCGCCGCAGTTGCGCTGGAAGCCCGTGCACACGACCGCGCAGGCGCCGGCGGTGCAGGTCTCGGCGGCGGTGCAGGCGCGGCCGCAGGAGCCGCAGTGCTGCGCGTCGGTCTGCGTGTCGACGCAGGCGCCGGCGCACACGCTCTGCGTGCCCGCGCAGCGGCACGTGCCGCCGCTGCAGGTGGACCCCGTCGGGCACCGCATGCCGCAGGAGCCGCAGTTGAGCGCGTCGCTGACGGGGTCGACGCAGGCGCCGCCGCAGAGGAGCCGCGGGGGCGCACAGGTCGTGGTGGTCACGCACGCGCCGGTCATGCACGCCTGGCCCGTGATGCACGCGTTGCCGCAGGCGCCGCAGTTGCGCGGGTCGCTCTGCACGTCGACGCAGACGCCGCCGCAGTCGCGCGTTGCGCCCGCGCAGGTGACGGGCGTGTCGACGGTGGGGGTATCCACCGTGGGCGTGTCGACGCCGGGGGGCACGTCGACGCCGGGGGGCACGTCGACGCCGGGCACGTCGGGCCCGTCGAGGGGCGTGGTGTCAGGCGTCGCGCCGTCGATCGCGGGGCGCGGCACGAGGCCCGAGGTGTCGGGGTCGACCACGATCGAACAGCCGGCGAGCACCAGCAGCCCGAGGGAGAGGCGCGGAATAAGAAGTGTGCGCATGAGCTCCGTCCTGTGGGGCGCGCGAGGGAGACGCCCGACACGACGTTTCTAACACGACTATGAGAACTATGGATGTGCTGGAAGCGTGAGCATCTCGCAGCGCACGTGCGCGGCGTCGATGCCTCCCCCGAGCTCGTCGTAGGTGGCCATGATGACCACGACGCCGTCTTCGGCGGGGAGGAGCGCGGGCCTCGCGATGACCCTTGCGCGAAGGGGGATCACGTCGCGCCGCGGGTACGGCGTGCCCGCCGGGGGGATGTACGTCACGTACGCGTGGAGGCCGCCTGCCACGTCGTCGCCGTGGAGCATGAGGTCGTAGAGCACGTTGCCGGGGCCTCGCACAGCCGCGTGCGAGAGGGCCACGCCCTCGAAGGGCGAGGTGGTCCAGATGCGCGGGAGCTCGACGCGCACGGCGCCGGCCTCGACGGGGAGCGTCGAGATGGCGATGCCGCGCGCCTCGGCCCACTGCGACACGACGAGGTCGCGGCCGCGCGCGACGGCCGTGGTGGGGTAGGGGCCCAGCCCCAGGCGCTCGGGCTCGCCCGCGGGGTCGAGCGTGGGCGTGAGTCGCACGAGCACCTGCTCGCGGGCCTGCGAGCCCGTGAGGGTGGTGCCGCGCACGGGGCGCTCGAGGATGGCCACGGGCTCGGCCGCGCCGGGCACCGCCGCGAGCTGCATGGCGCCGCCGACGTGCTGCGCCCACACGCGGGGGTCGCCGCGGCGCTGGCCGTGCTCGTCGAGGTCGAGGGCCACCACCTCGCCGTCGTCGCTCCCCGCGAGCACCACGGCGCTGCGTACGTTGCCGCGCGCGCGCTGGGCGGCCGTGAGCCACACGAAGCCGCGGTGCCCCGTCGAGGCGCGCGGCGGGGCCTCGGCGATGCGACGCGCGGGCGCGACGGCGCCCGACGGGGGCACCAGCACCGCGTAGAGGTCGCCCGCGACGTGCTCGATCACCAGCACGCCGTCGTCGACGGTGACGGCCGCGGGGATGCCCGGCGCGTACGTCTCTTCGCCGCGCTCGCCGCGCACCGGGTCGGCGAGAAAGAGGGGCTCTCCCACCACGCGCATGTCGCGGTCGAGGCGCAGCACCGTGAGGCCCGGCTCGCGGTCGGGAGCGCGGTACGGTCCGCGGAACTCCATCTCGTCGACGGTGCGCGCGAGGCCGCGCGCGTCGCCCACGCG
>CAISKJ010000500.1 GCA_903885885.1 uncultured delta proteobacterium | reverse complement strand
GGCCTCGATTCGCACCCCGTCCACGTCGAGGTCGACGTCGCGCGGGGGCTCCCAAGCTTCGACCTCGTGGGGCTCGCCGAGGCCTCCGTTCGCGAGTCTCGCACGCGCGTGCGTGCGGCCCTCGAGCAGTCGGGCTTCCCCTTTCCGCTCCGAAGGGTCACGGTGAACCTCGCGCCCGCCGACGTTCGCAAGGCCGGCACGGGCTTCGACCTCGCCATCGCCATTGCCACCCTCGCGGCCGCGGGCGAGTGCGCGGTCGATCACCTCGACGAGTGGCTCCTCCTCGGCGAGCTCTCGCTCACGGGGGGCTTGCGCGGCGTGCGCGGCGTGCTCCCACAGGCCCTCGCGGCGCACAAGCGGGGCCTGCGCGGCGTGATCGTCGCGACGGAGAACGCCGCCGAGGCCGCCGTGGTCGAGGGCCTCGACGTGCGCCACGCCGAGGGCCTGCGCGAGGTGTGCGAGTTTCTCTCGGGGCGCGCCGAGCTCCCGCGCGCGCCGCAGACCGTGCCCCAGGCGTGCCCCATCGAGTCAGACCCCAGCGCGCGCATCGACCTCCGCGACGTGCGCGGTCAGGATCAGGCCAAGCGCGCCTTCGAGATCGCCGCCGCGGGGGGCCACAACGTGCTGCTCGTGGGCCCTCCCGGCGCGGGCAAGACGCTCCTGTCGCGGGCGCTCCCGGGGCTGCTCCCGCCGCTGTCGCTGCGCGAGTCGATGGAGGTCACGGCGGTGCACTCGGTGGCCGGGATGCTTCGCCCCGCGGTGGCCCTCCTGCGCGAGCGGCCGTACCGCGCGCCGCACCACACCGCGAGCGCGGTGGGGCTCGTGGGCGGCGGCGACCCTCCGCGCCCCGGCGAGATCGCGCTGGCCCACCACGGCGTGCTCTTTCTCGACGAGTTGCCCGAGTTTCCGCGCGAGAGCCTCGAGGCCCTGCGCGAGCCCCTCGAGGAGGGGCACGTCACCATCGTGCGCGCGCGCAACCGGGCCACGTACCCCGCGCGCTTCACCCTCGTGGCCGCGATGAACCCCTGCCCCTGCGGCTGGCACGGCGACCCCTCGGACCGCTGCCAGTGCCCCGAGGAGCGCGTGCGGCGATACCGCGCGCGGGTGTCGGGCCCCCTCCTCGACCGCATCGACCTGTACGTGGCGCTGCCGCCCTCGAACGTGGTCAACCTCGACGAGCCCCCGTCGGGACCGAGCACCGCCGAGGTGCGGGCGCGCGTCGCGCAGGCGCGCATGCTCCAGATCGCGCGCACGGGCGACACCAACGCGCGCCTCACGGTGCGCACGCTCCGCGAGGTGGTGGAGCTCGACCCCGCGGGCCAGCGGCTGCTCACCAGCGCGGCCGAGCGCATGCGCCTCTCGGCGCGCGCCGTACACCGCGTGCTGAAGGTGGCGCGCACCATCGCCGACCTCGATTGTTCCGCGCGCGTGGCGGCGCACCACCTCGCCGAGGCCGTCGGCTATCGCGCGCCCGCGGGGGTGTGAGCGCCTACGCGAGGGGCCAGAGCACGAGCACCGCGAGATCCCACATGAGGTGCGCGACGAGGGGCGCCACGAGGCCGCGCGTGAAGGCCCGCAGCGCGCCCCAGCACACGCCGCAGCCCACGCACGCGAGCACGAGCGTGAGGGAGCCCGCGAGGGCGTGCGCCGCCGCGTACGCCGCCGCGCCGAGGAGCGCCGCCGCGACGGGGCCCACGCGCCGCGCGAGCGCCGCCTGCACCACGCCGCGCCACACCATCTCTTCGCACGCGATCACCAGCGGGAGCAGCAGGGCGAGGCGCGCGAGGCTCGGCGCGCCGAAGGTCGCGTAGAGGTGCGCGACGTCGATGCCCACCGACGGGGCCGCCGCCACGATGGGGGCGTAGAGCGCGAGGGTGGCCGCCGTCATCGCGGCGCCCATCGCGACGCCCGCGCCCAGCGCACGCGCGTCGACGTGAAAGAGCCGACGGAGCGCGCGCCCCTCGAGGGCCACGGCGAGCGCGCCGATCGCCACGGCCGCCGTGCCGACGCCGAGCCACAGCCCGACGGAGCGTGACGCCGCCGCGCCCACGCACCAGAGGGCGACGCACGCGAGCGCGGTGCGGGTCCCCTCGCCGCGCGCGGCGGGCTCGGTGGCGGCGCTCACGGGGTGCGTACCGCGGGGGCGAGCGCGCGCTCGAGGGCGCCCCAGGGGCCGGCGATGGGGCCGTCGCGCTGCTCGGCGGCGAGGGCGCGGCGCGCGGCGTCGTCGAAGCTCACGCGCGCGGTGTGGCCGATGAGCGCCCAGAAGCGGTCGTCGCGGGCGAGGAGGTCGTCGGTGAGACCGAGCACGATCTCGCGCGCGATGGACCAGTCGGCGCGCGTGACGAGGCGCACCCACCACGACGACAGCCGCGGCGTGAGGAAGGGCACCACGAGCATGCGCGGGTGGCGCAGCCCGAGGATCTTCGCGGTGTGCTCGAGGATCTCGCGCCCCGAGAGGACATCGGGCCCGGGGACGTCGAAGCACGCGCTCGCGGCGAGGGGCATGGTGAGGGCGCCGGCGAGCGCGGCCACCACGTCGTCGATGGCCACGGGCTCGGTGCGCGAGGTGAGCCAGCGCGGGAGCACCATCACCGGGAGCCTCGCCGCCAGGTCGCGCACGATGAGCCAGCTGAGGCTCCCGTGGCCGACGATCATGCTGGCGCGCAGCTCGACGGCGGGCACCGCGCCGGCGCGCAGCACGGCGCCCACGTCGAGGCGGCTGCGCAGGTGCTCCGACGCGTGCGGGCCCGCGGGCGCCACGCCGCCGAGGTACACCACCCGCTGGACGCCCGCGCTCGCGGCGGCGCGCGCGAAGCGCTCGGCCTGCGCCACCTCGCGCGCATGGAACGAGTCGCCCCCCGTGGCCATGCCGTGCACGAGGTAGAGCGCCGCGTCGCAGCCCGCGAGGGCGCGCGCCGTCGAGGCCTCGTCGCTCACGTCGCCGGTCACCCAATGGGCGCCCGGGCGGGCCGACGCGCGGGCTGCGTCGCGGGTCATGCAGCGCACGTCCCACCCCGCGGCGACGAGGGCGGGATAGGCCGCGCGCCCGACGAAGCCCGTGGCGCCGGTGAGCAGCACGCGGCCGGGCGCGACACGATCGGAGTTGGGAGCGCTCATGCGTCGGCGGTCAGATGCGCCCGCCGCCCCCGCGGGCTCATCGGCGCGCGCGAACGCGCCGACGACGGGAGGCCAGCGCGAGGGCCAGGGCCCCTGCGAGTCCTGCCAGTGTGTGCGACGATCGTCCTGCCGCGTGGCAGCCGCAGCCGTTGCCGGTGTAGGCGCCCACGGGGCCCGCGTCGACGGCAGGCGCGGCGTCGCGCGCGGCCGCGTCGACAACGTCGGCGACAACGGGCGCGTCGGTCACGGCGGGTGCGTCGGTCACGGCGGGCGCGTCGGTCACGGCGGGCGCGTCGGCGGCATCGGCGATGTCGTCGGAGGCGTCGGTGGCGTCGGCGATGTCGTCGGGCACATCGGCGCCGGCGTCGACGGGGGCGACCTCGCAGCGCCCCGCGGCGCCAGCCATCGCGACGACGCAGCGCATGCCGTCGGGGCACCCGTTGCCGCCCTCGCGGCAGCCGGGCGCGCAGGCCTGCGCGGCGGTGTCGCACACGCGGCCCGAGCGCGCGTCGCCGCAGTCGCTGTCGGCGGAGCATCCGCACGCGCCCGCGAGGCACGCGGCGCCGCGGCCCGTCGCGCTGCACCGGTCGCGCATCGTCGCGGTGCACTCGACGCAGTCGT
>CAISKJ010000499.1 GCA_903885885.1 uncultured delta proteobacterium | reverse complement strand
GCGCCCCGACGCGCAGCCCCTGCTCGACCGCCTGGCGTGCCAGGTGTTCGGCCGCGACGCGGGCTTCACGCGCGGCCACGATCGGTCGTTTCACTATGGGCTCGTCAAGCCCGCGTGGGGCATCCGCCACGTGGGGATGATCTCGCACCTGGGGTCGATGATCCCCGTGGCCTCGGGCCTCGCGCTCGCGGCCGTGCAAGACGGCACGAAGGCCGCGGTGCTGGGCTTCATCGGCGAGGGCGCCACGTCGCAGGGCGACTTTCACGAGGCGCTCAACCTCGTGGGGGTGATGAAGCTCCCGATGATTCTCGTGGTCGAGAACAACCAGTATGCGTTCAGCACGGCGCTCGACGAGCAGTACGCGTGCGCGAAGCTGTCGGACCGCGCGGCGGGCTACGGCATCGCCGGCGAGACCGTCGACGGCACCGACTTCGAAGCCGTGTGGGCGGCCATGACGCGCGCGGTGGAGCGCGCGCGCAACGGGCAGGGCGGCACGCTGCTCGAGTGCATGCTCCCGCGCATGCGCGGCCACGCCGAGGGCGACGGCTCCTACGAGCTCATCCCGCAGGCCGAGCGCGAGCGCTTCCTCACGATGGACCCGCTGCCGCGCTTCGAGGCGAGGCTCACGGAGCTCGGGCTCCTCGACGCCGCGCGCATCGAGCGGGTGACCGCGACGGCCACGGAGATCATCGAGGCCACGGTGGAGCGCGCCCTCGCGGCCCCCGAGCCGGCGGTGTCCGAGGCGTGGCGCAGCGTGTTTGCGCCGGGCGAAGTGGCCGACGCGTTCGCGCGCCAGCACTCCGAGGTGAACCATGGCTGAGACCACGTACATCGATGCGATTCGCAGGGGCCTCCTCGAAGAGATGGAGCGCGACGCGGCCGTCTTCCTCATGGGGCAAGACATCGCCCGCTTCGGCGGCGCCTTTCGGGCCACCAAGGGGCTCTACGAGCGCTTCGGGCGCCTCCGCGTGGTCAACACGCCGCTCTTCGAATCGGGCGCCATCGGGGCCGCGCTCGGCGCCGCCCTCGCGGGCAAGCGCCCCGTGGTCGAGATGCAGTTCGCTGACTTCGTGTCGTGCGGCTTCAACCAGATCGTGAACAACCTCGCGAAGACCTACTACCGCTGGGAGGCCGAGGTGCCCGTGGTGGTGCGTCTGCCCTACGGCGGCGGCGTGGGCGCGGGGCCCTTTCACTCGCAGTCGCCCGAGGCGTGGTTCGCCCACACGCCGGGCCTCGCCGTGGTGGCGCCCTCGACGCCGCGCGACGCGATCGGGCTCATGAAGTCTGCGATCCGCGACCCCAACCCGGTGATCTACCTCGAGCATCGGGTGCTCTACCGCCGCGAGAAAGAAGACCTCGGCGAGGGCGACCTCACGACGCCCCTCGGCCGCGCGCGCATCGCCCGCGAGGGCAGCGACGTGACCGTGCTCACCTGGGGATGGACGGTGCACGAGGCCCTCGACGCCGCGGCCGAAGCTGCCAAGAGCGGCGTCTCGGTCGAGGTGGTCGACCTGCGCACGCTCGTTCCGCTCGACGAAGAGACGGTGTTCGCGGCGGCGAAGAAGACCGGAAAGATTGTTGTAGTGCACGAGGCCACCGCGACGGCGGGCTACGGCGCCGAGCTCGTGGCGCGCCTCGCCGACCTCTGCTTCGAACACCTCGACGGCCCCATTCTGCGCGTCGCGTATCCGGACAGACCGTCGCCCTACAACAAGAACCTCGAGAAGGAGCTCCTGCCCGGCAAGGCGAAGATCCTCGACGCGGTGCGACGCCTCGCCCGATACTGATCGCCTCACCGGGAGGTCTCTCGCGATGCGTATTTCTCATGTGTTGCTGCCCGTGGCGGCGGTGTCGTTCCTCGCCCTCGACAGCTGCGGCGACAACAGTTCGATCGGCGCCGACCCGCTCTGTTCGACGGCCACTTTCGACGTCGAGGGCCGCCGCGTCACCACCTTCGGCACCACCGCCGATGCCCGCAAAGTGCAGGCCTTCCTGCAAGCCACCATCGACCTCGACCGCGCCGTCGACGACGTGGGCGCGGGCATGCTCGCGAGCTGCCGCGCCATCGGCGCCGACCTCGGCCTCACCAACGCCGACTACGTGCCCGCGGCCTCCGGCGAGCTCCCCGTCGTCACCGTGTGCAACCGCGTGATCCGCGAGGTGCGCACGGTGATTCAAGCGGGCCTGCCGACGGGCGCGCGCCTCGACGTCGAGGTGTCGCCGCCGGTGTGTCGCGTCGACATCAACTTCGGCGCGCAGTGCGTGGCCGAGTGCACGGGCTCGGTCATGGTGATGACCCCGCGCTGCACGGGCACCGTCGTCGCCGACTGCAACGGCAGCTGCGACGCGACGTGTTCGGGCAGCTGCTCGGGGGGCTGCACGGGCCAGTGCTCGGGCACCTGCACGGGACAGTGCATGGGCACCTGCACGGGACAGTGCATGGGCGCCTGCTCGCAGATGGACGGCACCGGCCGCTGCATCGGCACCTGCATGGGCACCTGCACCGGGAGCTGCTCGGCCAACTGCATGGGGTCGTGCTCGGGCACCTGCACCGCGGGCTGCCAGGGCTCGTGCATGGGCCAGTGCCGCGGGTCGTGCTCGGTCGCCTCGAACGTGCGCTGCGACGGCATGTGGGCCGTCGAGGGCGACGTCGAGTGCCAGGCCGCGTGCCGGGCCCGCGCGCAGGCGCAGGCGACGTGCACCGAGGCCCACGTGGGCATCGCGGCGAGCGCGTCGGTCAACCCCGCGGGCCGCGCGCGCCTCGAGACGCTCATCGCGTCGCTGCAGCGCAACTACCCGGGCTTCGTGAGCAACGCGCAGCGCATCCAGACGCTGCTCACCGAGACCGCCCCGGCCTTCGCGTCGAGCGTGCAGGGCGCCGCCGACGCCGCGGGCAACGTGAGCGCCACCGCGAGCGCGTGCATCGCCCGCGCGGCCATCGCGGCGGCGTCGACGTCGGTCGAGTTTCGCGCCACCGTCGACGTGAACGTGAGCTTCACCGGCGCCATCGCCGTGCAGGGCATGTGACCCCTTCGCCGCGCCCGCGCCTTCGGTGTCAGCCGAGGGCGGCGGGCGGGCGCGACCGACCGAAGCGACCCATCACCGCCAGCAGCGTGAGGCCGTATGGCATCGCCTGCACCAGCGCGCGAAACGCCGCGGGCGAGAGCACCGCCTGCACCGCGGCGGGCACCATGGTGTCGTCGCCCGCGAGCGTCGACTCGAGCGCCGAG
>CAISKJ010000498.1 GCA_903885885.1 uncultured delta proteobacterium | reverse complement strand
GAGGTCGACGAGATCTTTCGGCAGATGGGCCACGCGCTCGCCGCCGCGCACCGCGCGGGGCTCGTGCACCGCGACCTCAAGCCCGAGAACATCTTTCTCGCCGAGTCGCGCCGCGAGGGCGCGCCCTTCACCGTGAAGGTGCTCGACTTCGGCATCGCGAAGGCCATCGAGGCGTCGCCCAACCGCGCCACGCAGGCCATGGGCACGCCCTACTGGATGGCCCCCGAGCAGTGTCAGGACAGCCGGCTCATCGCGCCCGCCACCGACGTGTGGGCCATGGGGCTCATCGCGTACTCGCTCATCACCGGGGCCTGCTACTGGCGCTGCGCCCGCGCGAAAGACGCGTCGGTCGCGGAGCTCATCGTCGAGATGACCACCCTCGCGCTCGAGCCGCCGAGCGTGCGCGCGCGGGAGTACGGCCGCGACCATCTCATCCCCAAGGGCTTCGACGCGTGGTTCGCCTGCTGCGTCAACCGGGTGATCGAGCATCGCTACCCCGACGCCGCGGCCTGCGTGGCGGCGCTCGTTCCGGTGCTCACGCAGCCGTCGGTGCCGACGATGGCCACGCCGCCGAGCGCGCCGTCGACGTCGCAGCCGTGGCCGGCGCCCGTGGTCGCGCTGCCCGTGCGGCAGGCGCCCTCGCGGCCTCCGTGGTTGGTGATCATCGCGTCCGTCGTGATGTTCGCCGCGTGCTCCGGCGCGCTCTTCGCGTGGCGCTTCATGAGCGTCGTGTCGAGGCCTCGCGCGCGCATGGTCGACGAGCTCGCGCCGCGCCCTTCTCCGTCGATGCGTCCGCTCGCGGAAGCGGCGCCCGCGCCCGCGCCGGGCGGCCCCACGATGCAGCCCATGGAGCCGGCTCCGACGCCCGACGTGCCAGGTCGAGAGGACACCGTGCGTGTCACGCTCGCGCGCGTCGACGCCGTGGCGGGCGGACGTGCGACGGCCGCCGGCGCCGCGCGGATCGAGGAGGCGCTGCGCGCGCGCGTCGTCGGCATCGAGCGCTGCGTGGGCGTTTCAGACGATCGCACAGCGGGCGATCTCGGGGGCGAGCTCGCGGTCGTGATCGACGTGGCCGACGGCGGGGCCGTGACGCACACGCGCCTCGACGAAGTCGACTCGCGACCCCTCGACGCCTGCGTGGCGCGTGAGCTGCGGCGCACGGCCTTTCCGCGCGGCGTGGGCGGCACGTATCGGGCGTCGTACGCGGTGCGGTGAGGCGCTCAGGGCGGCGCGCGAAACTGCACGCCGAGGTTGAGGTCGACGATGCACGAGAAGTTGCGCAGCAGGCCGAAGCTCTCGCCCGCGACGGCGTAGACGCCGAACCAGCGGTTGACGTCGTACTGAACGCCCTCTTCGGCGCGGATGATGAGGTCGACGTCGCCGCCCGCGCGGCGTCGGTCGGCGGTGACGTCGGCGAACAAGGCGGCGCCGAGCACGAACTTGAACGGGCTCTCGGGGTCGCTCACGGTGCGGAGCCCCGCGCCGAACTGCAGCGGGCGCGAGTCGTCGAAGTCGGTGAGCAGCCCGAGGCGCATGCGCGCTTCGAACTCCAGCGAGTGCGTGGCGCCGATGCCGAGCGCCACGTCGAGCATGAGGGGCGAGAGCCCCGTGCAGAACTTGTTGTTGCCGTCGTCGCAGGGGTCGGCGCCGGCGCCGTCGGCGTAGCGGATCGCGAAGCGGTAGCCCTCGGAGATGGACGCGCGGAGCGTGCCCTGGGCGCGGTGGCTCCACCGGGGCGGCGTCGCGGCGACGGGCGGCGGCGACTCCTGCGCGCGGGCCGACGACGAGGCGAGGAGGGCAGTGGCGAGGAGGGCAGTGGCGAGCGCCGGACGCATCGCGGAGACGGTCGCACGAATGCACGCGTCGACGCCATTCGGCGACATGGGCGCCGCGGGATCGCGTGCTTGACGCGAGGCGCGGTGGGCGCGTAGGGTCCGCGGCCCGAAACCCCGCGAAGGGCCTACAGAACCATGCGCAAGGACGTCAACCCGATCCACTCGCTCCTCGACCGCCGCGTCGTCGAGCGCAACATCCGTAAGGGCATCGTCACCCGCGAGGAGTACCAGAAGTTCCTCGACTCGCTGGGCGACGCCGCCGCCAACGCGGAGACCATGCGCGCTCGCCTCGGCGAAGACGACGAGCCCGTGGCCGCCGCCGAGTCCGACGACGACGGCGACGACGACGAAGAAGACACCGACGACGCGGAAGACGACGACGACGACGCGGGTTGATGCGCCATTGCCGCTGAGGGTGTGACGCCGCGCCGTTGCGCGCGTCGCCCGAGGCATGATAGCGCGATCCCCATGGCGAACGACCCGCACGACGAGACCGAGCCCACGCTGCCCTCCACGGGAGAGCCGATCCCTCCGATCGACTTCACGACCTTCGTGATGTCGCTCTCGAAGTCGGCGCTCGTGCACATGGGGCTCACGCCCGGCCCCGACGGCAGGCACCACGACGAAGACCTGCCCCTCGCACGCGAGAACATCGACATTCTTGCCCTTCTTCTCGACAAGACGAAGGGCAACCTCACGGGCGCCGAGGAGCGGTTTCTTCACCAGGTTCTCTTCGACCTGCGGATGCGCTTCATCGATCAGGCCAAACGTACTCGGAGGTGATTGTCGAATGCCCTCTGCCCCGCGGCTCTTCTCGTTGGCGCTCGCGCTGACGCTGGGCCTCTCGGCGGCCTCGTGCCGCAAGCTCCAGCGCGAAGGCGACGCGCCTCGCCTCGTCCCCATCACCGCACCGCGCGACGCTGCGCGCCCGACGCCCCCGGCGCTCCCCGCGCCGCCTGCGCCGCCCGTCGTGGCCGGCGCGGGGCCGCTGCCGGGGAGCCCGAGCTCCTTCGCGCCGCTCGTTCGCGCGGTGCGCGGCTCGGTGGTGAGCATCTTCGCCAACACGCGCCAGGTGGTGGTCGACCCGCGCGGGTGGATGCCCCCGCAGGAGCGCTACTCGCGCAGCAAGGGCACGGGCTTTCTCATCGCCGACAACGGCGAGCTGCTCACCAACAACCACGTGATCGAGGGCGCCGAGTTCATTCAGGTGCAGCTCG
>CAISKJ010000497.1 GCA_903885885.1 uncultured delta proteobacterium | reverse complement strand
TCGCGCGCGAAGGCGTCGAGTGTGAGGTGATCGACCTGCGCAGCGTGAGGCCGCTCGATCATGCGCCGGTCATCGCCAGCGTCGAGAGGACGGGGCGCTGCCTCGTCGTGCAGGAGGCGTGGCCCTTCGGCGGCGTGGGCGCCGAGGTGGTCGACCGCGTGCAGCGCGATGCCTTTGGTGCCCTCAAGGCGCCGGTGCTGCGGGTGACGGGGCGCGACGCGCCCATGCCCTACAACAAGAAGCTCGAAGATCTCACGATTCCATCGACCGATACGGTGGTGCGCGGCGTCCGCGCGCTGCTCGCATACTGAGAGGCTGCGCACCGCCATGGCCAGAGTCATCGAACTGCCGAAGCTGTCGCCCACGATGGAAGAAGGGACGCTCGTTCGCTGGGCGAAGCGCGAGGGCGACGCGATCAACATCGACGATCTGCTCGCCGAGGTTGAGACCGACAAAGCTACGATGGAGTTTCGTAGCTTCGACCGCGGCACGCTGCTCAAGACCCTCGTGCCCGAGGGGTCTGTCACGAAGCTCGGTCAGCCCGTCGCCATCTTCGGCGAGCCCGGCGAAGACGTGTCTGCGCTCGTGGCGCAGCTCACCGGCGCGGCCCCTCCCTCCGCGCCGACGGCGACCGCGAGCCCGCAGCCCGTCGCGGACGCCTCGCCCGCGCCCGCAAGCGCCGCAGCGCCCGCGAGCGCCGCAGCGCCGCAGGGCCACGCAGCGTCGGCCGTGCACGGGGAGAAGGGCGTCGCGGGGGTGATCCTCGCGCCGTCGACTCCGCGCGTTCGGCGCATGGCGCGTGAGCTCGACCTGTCGCTCGTCGGAGTGAAGGGCTCGGGGCCGCGAGGTCGCGTGACCGAAGGCGACCTCAGCCCCGTGGCGCAGGCCGCGCAGGCGCCGTCGCATGGGAGCTCCGCGGCGAGCGATCTGCTCGCGCTCGTGGTGCGACCGGGCGACGTGGTGAAGGCGCCCTCGTCGATGCGCAAGACCATCGCGCGCAGGCTCGTCGAGGCCAAGCAGACGGTGCCGCATTTCTACCTGGAGGCCGACCTCGATGTCGAAGCCCTCGCGGCCTTGCGCGAGCAGCTGAACCAGGGTGTGGCCCCCGAGGAGAAGGTGTCGTTCAACGATCTTCTCGTGCGCGCGGCGGCGCTCTCTTTGCGCGCGGTGCCCGAGTCGAACGCGTCGTGGATCGACGGTCAGGTCGTGGTGTATGACCGCGTCGACGTGTCGATCGCAGTGGCCATCGAAGACGGCCTCGTGACCCCGGTGGTCCGCGGCGCCGACCGGCTGAGCGTTCGCGCCCTCGCCCGCGTGGCGAAGGACCTCGCGTCGCGCGCCCGCGCTCGCAAGCTCAAGCCCGAGGAGATGCAAGCCGGCACCTTCTCGGTGTCGAACCTCGGGATGTTCCAGATCGATCGCTTCGCCGCGGTGATCAACCCGCCCGAGTCGATGATCCTCGCGGTGGGCGCCGTGCGCGACGTGCCCGTGGTGAAGGCCGGCGCGGTTGTGCCGGGCAAGCGCTGCGCGGTGACGCTCTCGTGCGACCACCGCGTGGTCGACGGCGCCCTGGGCGCGCGCTTCCTCCTCTCGCTGCGCAAGCTCGTCGAGCGCCCGCTGGACATTCTCGCATGACTCCGTCGCGGCTCTTCATCGCGCACGAGGCGCTCGATGTCTGGGTCGCCGATGGCCGGGCCGAGGTCGATGCCGAAGGCCTCTTCGACCGCGAGACGTCGCGGCGCTTCGCGCTCACCGAGGCGCTGCGCTTTCTCGAAGAGGTGAGCGGCGCGCCCGACACCGCGAACCTCGTGGGCAAGGTGAAGAGCCTCGCTCAGGTCGCGGAGCTGGGCGGCGAGCACATGGCCGACTCGGTGATTCTCGGCGAGAACGCGTACCGCGTGCAGCCGGGTTTTATGGGCGTGCCGCGCGTCGCGGAGGGCGTCGCGGCCGCGCTTCCGCCGCTGCCTGCGGGGGTGCTCAAGGGCCCCAAGGGGCCGCGCGACTCCGACGACCCGATGCACGCGCAGACCCTCGCCGCCTTGCAGAAATTCTTCTTGAACAACGTGAAATAAGCACACCCCAGCCCGTGTCACCCTGGCTCGCGAACCCTGCCTTCTACCTCGCAGCGACGCTGTATGGCCTCGCCGGCGCCGCGCTGCTCGCCCACCTCGCGGGCACGCGGCGGCAGGTGCCCGTCGTGTGGGGCTTGCGCTTTCTCACGGCGGCGGTAGTGCTCCACGGGCTCCACGAGGTGCTCCGCTGGACCGACGGGCGCGGCCCCTTCTCGGGCATCCGCGAGTCGCTCTCGACCCTCGCCCTGCTCGTCGTGTTGGCCTTTCTGGGCGTGCGCCGCGTGCGGCAGCGCGTCGAGGTGGTGGGGGCCTTCGTGGCTCCCCTCACCCTCCTCATGCTGCTGGCTTCGCGTGCCCCCGCGGGTCGCCCCGTAGGCCACCTGGGCGGCGCCCTCATCGCCCTGCACGTGGGCTCGGTGCTCATGGGCACGGCGGCCTTCACCGTGGCCTTCGCGATGGCGCTCGCGTACCTCATTCAAGAGCGTCAGGTGAAGCGCAAGCACCTGAAGGGCGTGTTTCAACGCCTGCCGCCCCTCGACGTGCTCGACGACCTCGGGTACCGCTGCGTGGCCGTCGGCCTGCCGGCGCTCACGCTGGGCATCGTGACGGGGCTCTTTGTGGGCGTGCGCACCTCGACGGGCGGGCCCCTCGCCGCCTGGCAGCAGTACGTGGGCATGGGCGCGTGGATCGTGTTCGCGGGCGTGCTCGTGCTGCGCCTCGCCGCGGGCTGGCGCGGCCGCCGCGCGGCGCTGGGCACCATTCTCGGCTACGCGAGCGCGGTGCTCGTGCTGGCGGGCTACTACCTGCGAAGCGGGCGCCCATGACGTCGCGCTTCGTGGTGTTGGGGGTCAATCATCGCACGACCCCGATCGAGACGCGCGAGCGCGTGGCCGTGACGGCCGACTCGCTCGACGGCGTGGTGCGCTCGGTGCGCGGGCTGCCGGGCGTGCGCGAGGCCATGATGGTCGCCACGTGCAACCGCGTGGAGGTGTACGCCACGGGCGACGACCTCGACGCCGTCGCGGGCGCGCTGCGCGGGTACTTCGACCAGCGGGGCGCCGTGCCGTACCTGTACGAGCACCGCGACGACGCGGGGCTGCGGCACGCGTTTCGGGTGTGCGCGAGCCTCGACTCGCTCGTGCCCGGCGACGCGCAGATTCTCGGCCAGGTGAAGGAGGCCTTCGCCGTCGCGCGCGACGCGGGCTGCACGGGCCAGGTGCTCAACAAGCTCATGCCGCGGGCGTTTCTGGCCGCGCGGCGCGTGCGCGCGGAGACGGCCATCGGCCACGGGCAGGTGAGCATCGCGAGCGTCGCCGTCGACCTCACGCGGGGCATCTTTGGTGATCTCGCGGGGCGCCAGGTGGTGGTGCTCGGCGCGGGCAAGATGGCCCTCGGCGCGGCGCGCTCGCTGGTGCGTCACGGCGCGCGCCTCGCGGTGGCCAACCGGAGCTACGAGAAGGCCGTGGCGCTCGCGGCCGAGCACGGCGGCGCGGCGCACCCTCTCACCGACCTCGCGATGCTCTTGCAGCACGGCGACGTGATCGTGTGCTCGACGGGCGCGAGCACCTACGTGGTGACGCGCGACGAGGTGCAGCGGGCCATGAAGGGCCGCCGCGGGCGCTCGCTCTTTCTCATCGACATCGCGGTGCCGCGCAACGTCGACCCGCGCGTGGGCGACCTCGACAACGTGTACCTCTACAACATCGACGACCTCGAGCGCATCGTGGCCGAGGGATCGTCGTCGCGCGCCGCGGCCACCACGGCGGCCGAGCGCGTGCTCGGCGAAGAGATCGACGCGTATCGCAACGAGCAGCGCGCGCGCGGCGCGGCGCCGGTGATCACCGCGCTGCGGCAGCGGTTTCGCGCGACGGCGAAGGCCGAGCTCGAGCGCTCGCTCGCCAAGCCCCTGAAGCACCTCACCGTCGACGACCGCAAGGCCCTCGAGGTGATGCTCGACGCCATGGTCAACAAGCTCTTGCACGCGCCCACGATGGCGCTGCGCAAGCAGGCCGACACCCCCGACGGCGCGCAGCGCGAGGAGTCGCTGCGGGCGCTCTTCGACCTCGCCGACGCCGAGCACGACACGGAGACCGCATGACCACCCTTCGCCTCGCCACGCGCAAGAGCGCCCTCGCCCTCACCCAGAGCCGTCAGGTGGCCGCCGAGCTCGTGGCGCGCAACCCGGGGCTCACCATCGAGGAGGTTCACGTGGTGACGCAGGGCGACCGCGTGACCGACCGCGCCCTCTCCGAGGTGGGCGGCAAAGGGCTCTTCGTGAAGGAGATCGAAGAGGCCCTCCTCGATGGGCGCGCCGACGTGGCCGTGCACTCGATGAAGGACCTCCCCGCGGAGCTCGCGCCGGGCCTCGTGGTGGCGTGCGTTCCGCCGCGCGAGAGCCCGTGGGACCTGCTCGTGACGCGCGACGGCCGCGCGCTCGACGCGCTCGCGAAGGGCGCGTGCGTGGGCACGAGTTCGAAGCGCCGCGAGTACGCGCTCAAGGCCGCGCGGCCCGACCTCGACGTGCGGCTGCTGCGCGGCAACGTCGACACGCGCCTGCGCAAGCTCGCCGAGGGCGAGTACGACGCGGTGATCCTCGCCGAGGCGGGCGTACGACGGCTCGGGCTCGCTCCCACGGCGGTGCGCCTCGAAGGGGTGCTCGTGCCGGCCATCGCGCAGGGCGCGCTCGCGCTCGAGTGCCGCGCCGACGACGCGCAGACGGCGGCCATCGTGGGGCGCTTTCACGACGCGCGCGCGGCGATGGAGACGGTGGCCGAGCGGGCCGTGATGCTGCGCCTCGGCGGGAGCTGCACCGTCCCCATGGGCGCCCTCGCCCGCTGGGATGCGGCGCGAGAGACGCTCTCGATGGAGGGTTTCTACGCCAACGAAGACGGCTCCCGCGCCGTGCGCGCCGCGCACGAGGGTGTTGTGCGTAGTGAGAGCGACGCGCGCGCGATCGGCGAGGCGCTCGCGGTGCTGCTCGCGGAGAAGCTCGCGGAGAAGCTCGCAAAAGGCTGACACATCGCTGACATCGCCCCGACGGCGATGACGACCTCGCGACAGGTCGCGACGAGGCGGTGCAACCTCGGTGCGACGCGCAGACAGCTTATTTCATGGGCCTCGCGCATGCTCCACAGCGTTGAACGAGGGCGCGCGGCGTGGCTCCGCCCGCGCCTCTCTCTTCACGCTGCGGGCGGCGACGGTCGACGCCTGCGACGGTTACGTCTGCGCGGAGCCCTCGACGAGGTTCACCATGACGAAGTACGCGCTCGTGTTCACGCTGCTCGTGGCCGCCTGCCGCCGCGAGGCGCCCGCTCCCGAGAGCATCCCCGAGGCACCTGCACCGACGGCCGCGCCGACGCCCGCGCCGACGCCCGAGGCGGTTCCCGCGGTGGCGCCCACGCC
>CAISKJ010000496.1 GCA_903885885.1 uncultured delta proteobacterium | reverse complement strand
GCGCGAGCCCGTGGCGGCCACGCGCGAGACCCTTCGCAGCGGCGCGTACCCGCTGATGCGACCGGTGGTGCTCTACACCCGCGCGGCGCCCGTGGGCGAGGCCGACTCGCTCCTGCGCATCGCCCTCAGCGCCGCGGGGCAGACGCTCGTCGAGCGCGCGGGCTACGTCTCGCGCTGAGACGGTCGTCGTGGCCAGAAGGCAGACGTGCGTCGCACATAGTCGGCGTAGCCCGGGCGGCTCTTCACGAGCTGCTTCTCGAGCATCGTGACGCCCGACACGTTGAGGAGGAGAAAGGTCATGAACACGGGCGCGAACACCGTGGCGAGCCCGAGGCGCTGGTCGTACGCGCAGAGCCAGAAGCCCCACGCCATGAGCGCCTCGCCGAAGTAGTTGGGGTGCCGCGTGTAGCGCCACAGGCCCGTGTCGAGCACGCGGCCGCGCATCGCGGGGTCGTTGCGAAAGCGCGTGAGCTGCCAGTCGCCCAGCCCCTCGAAGACGAAGCCCGCGGCGAAGAGGCCGAGGCCCGCGAGGTCGTTCCAGCGGAGCGCGTCGGGGGCCGCCGCGCTGCACGCCACCTGCAGCGGCGCGGCGATGATGAACATCAGCACGCCCTGCAGAAGAAACACCTGGAAGTAGCTCACCCACCAGTAGCGCTCGGCGCCGTAGTGCGCGCGAAAGGCCTGGTAGCGCGGGTCTTCGGGCTTGCCGCGGGCGCGCAGCGTGAGGTGGGCCCAGAGGCGCAACGCCCACACCGCGACGGCCCCGGCGAGGGCGAGTTTGCCCGGCGTGGCGCCCGTGACCACCACGCTGCGCACCGTGATAAGCAGGAACCCCATGGACCACCACGGGTCGACGACGCTCGCGTCGCGGCGCACGACGCTCCACACCCACAGCGCGGTCATGAGGGCGAGCACCGAGAGCGCGTTGCCGACGAGGAGGGCGGTGTCCATCGCGCGAGTGTGATGCATTCGCGCGGGGCGCGGGCGCGGCAATCGCTCAGCGCGCGGCGGCCGAGCGGAGCAGCCACGCGAGCTCGCGCAGCACGCGCCCGCGCTCGATCACCACGAGCAGCGCGGCGTAGAGCGCGAGGGCCACGGCGGCGGCCGTCCACCCGCTCTCGAGCCGGCGCGCGAGGAGCGGCGCGTGCCCGAGGGCCCACACCCCCGCGATCGAGAGCAGCGCCGCGGCGCAGGCGCCCGTGTAGCCCGGGAGCAGCGGGCGTTCGAAGGTGCGCTCGGCCCAGCGCACGAGCCAGTACACCGTGGCCACCGTCATGGTGCTGTGGGCCCACGCGACGGCGCCGATGCCCTCGGTGCGAACGGCGAGCACGAGGGCCCAGGTGCTCACCGTCCACACGACGAAGACGCGCACGGCGAGGCCCGCGCGCCCCTGCGCTTGCAAGAGGGCGAAGAGGGGCCCGGCGAGGAGCCCGCCGGCCATGTTGGCCACGAGGCCGTACACCACGGGCACGCTGGCGATCCACTGGGCGCCGTAGAGGGCGGGGATGATGGCCGTGGCGCCCACCGCGAGGGTGACGAGGAGCCCGAGGCCCGCGAGGAGCGCCACGCGCGTGATGGCCGCGACGGCGCGGTGCAGCTCGGGGTCGTGCGCGTCGAAGCGGGAGTACACCGAGAGCTGCGCCCGCGCGAGCGCGTTGACGGCGCCGACGGGCGCCTGCGCGTAGCGCACGCCGAAGTCGAAGAGGCCCACCGCGTGGGGGCCCATGGCGGCGCCGAGGTAGATCGCCGACACGTTGTCTTTCAAGAACGCGGCGATCGAGAGGCCCTGCACCTTGAGGCCGTACGCGAGGAGCGGGCGCAGCAGCGACCACCGGAGCGAGAGGCCGGTGAAGCCCGGCGCGGCGCGCCACGCGAGCGCGAGCTGCGTGATGGAGCCCGCGAAGTGCGCGCCCACGAGCGCCCAGGCGTCGCGCGTGGCCCACGCGAGGCCGATGGCGGTGACCTGCTGCACGAGGCCCGCGGTGACCTCGATGCGCGCGATCTCGGCGAGGCGCAGCGCGCGCTGCATGCGGAGGTAGGGCACCGCGCGCAGGGGCACGACGAGGAAGAGCGGGGTCATCGCGCGCAGCACCGTGGGCTCAGCGCCCGCGAGGTGGTAGCGCCGCGCGATGAGCCCCGAGCCCGCGAGGAAGGCGACCATCATGACGGCGCCGAGGGCGAGCAGAAAGGTCACGGCGACCTCGCACTCCTCGTCGGTGACGTCGGTCTTCTTGAGGAGCAGGGTGGCCGCGACGCCCTCGTCGCCGAGGAGCGACCCGACGCCCAGAAAGAACGCGCCGATGGCGTACACGCCGAAGTCGCGCACGCCGAGGAGCCGCGCGAGCGCGAAGCCCGACGCCTGCGCGAGGAGCGCGCCCGCGACCTGCAGCGCCGCCACGCGGGTGAGCTCGCGCGCGATGCGAGGCAAGATGCCTTGGGCCGGAGGGATGTCGCTCGCGCGCGGTGTCACCGTAGGGGGGGCGCTGATGGAGCGCCGCGATGGGCTCCCGCGTCAAGCGAGACACGACGCGGCGGCGCTTGACGCGGGGGTCGAAGGGACGGTAGGGCCGTCGGGTCGGAGGGGCGCCAGGGGCCGCTTCGACGCCTGACAATCTGGTTTTGCAACGGCAGTGATCGGGAAGCTGGTGAGACGCCAGCACGGCCCCCGCCACTGTATCCGGGGACGAAGGCGGCAACGCGCCACGCGGGGTTGTGTGTACACACACGGCACCGTGGAAGGCGCCGCTGGAGGGCGATCCGGGAGTCAGGAGACCGGCTGTCGTTGCCCCTGCGTCAGCCCACGGGTGGTGAGGCCAAGGCAGTGCTCCCTCGTGTGACACACGGGGATCGTTGTCAGCGTGCGCCCTTCGTGACTGTCGCGGGTCAACTCTCAGTGCCTGCGCGGGTGCGCGCGGGCAATAGGTTCGCACGGTCATGTCTCTTCGATCCAAGGTCATCGCCTCGTTCTCTCTCCTCTGCGTGTCGGCCTCGCTGACCGCCTGCTCCGACGACCCGGCGCCCGCCGACGCTGCGACCGACGTCACCGTCGACGCTGCGACCGACGTCACCGCCGACGCTGCGACCGACGTCACCGTCGACGCTGCGACCGACGTCGCCGCCGACGCTGCGACCGACGTCTCCGACGCGGGCGCGACCGACGTCACTGTCGATGCTGTGACGGACGTCTCTGTCGATGCTGCGACGGACGTCTCCGTCGACGCTGCGACCGACGTCTCCGACGCGGGCGCGACGTGCGTGCTCTCTCGCGCGCTGCTCACCACGTCGAACTACCGCGTCGGTGGCTACGCGCTCGGCGCGATCGATCCGCCGTCGCTCGCCGAGGTGGGCGCGATGGCGCCCGATCAAGACCACGGCGCCGTCGAGAGCGGGTGCATTGTGTACGAGCTCCTGCGCGGCAACGACGAGCTCGCGGTGCTCGACACCACGCGCCTGCCCGCGATCGCGCGGCGCATCCCGCTGCGCACGGCCGCGGGCGCTGATGGCGGCGCCGCGCCCTACCAGGTGAACCCCTACGATGTGCTCACGCTCTCGCCGACGCGCGCGTGGGTGGTGCAGTACCAGCGCCCGCGCATCGCCATCGTCGACCCCACGCGCGACGGCCCCTCGGCCGTGGTGGGCGCCATCGACCTCACGCCGCTGCGCTCGCCCGCCGACGTCGATCCGTCGGGCGCGCTCGAGGCCGCTCGCATCGTGCGCGCGGGCCGCCGCGTGTTCGTCGCGCTGCAGAACCTCTCGGCGTACACGCCCGTCACGGCGGGCACGCTGGCGGTGATCGACCCGAGCACGGGCGTGCTCATCGACGCCGACCCGCTCACGGCGCCGCTCGACCCGGTGGTGCTCACGGGGCGCAACCCCGTCGACGTGGCGACCACGGCGGGCGGGCGCGTGGTGGTGGCCTCGTCGGGCATGGTGGCCTTCGCGCCGCCGCAGATGCTCGACGGCGTGATCGAGGCGATCGACGCCACCTCGCTGCGCCCCGTCGCGATGCGCGTGACCGAGATGCAGCTCGGCGGCGACCTCGGCGGCCTCGTGATGCTCGACGAGAGCCGCGGCTGGGCCGTGGTGACGCGCCTCGCGGTGGGCGACGGCGGCGCGGGCGACGCGCGCGTGATCGAGTTCGACCTCGCAGCGGGCACCGTGGGCCGCACGATCTACACGGCGGCCTCGCTCGGGTCCATCGTGCGCGATCCGCTCGGGCGCGTGTGGGTGCTCGATCGCAGCAGCGGGCGCGAGGGCGTTCGCGTGTTTCGCCCCGACGGCACGGCCCTCACCGCGATGGCCCTGCCGAGCGGAATGTATCCGCCGACGGGCCTCGCGTTCGTTCCGTGATGTGAGAGAAAGAGGGGGTGCGCGCCCCGCTCAGTGATGAGCGGGTGCGTGCTCGGCGGGGGCGTGCTCGGCGGGGGCGTGCGCGGCGGGCGCATGGGCCGCCGGGGCGTGCGCGTCGGGGGCGTGCTCTTCGGCCGCGGGCGCGTGCGCCGCAGGAGCGGGCGCGGGCGCGGGGGCGGGGGCTGCACCGTGCTCGGCGGGCGCGTGCTCGGCGGGCGCGTGTTCGGCACCGTGCTCCGCGGGCGCGTGTTCGGCAGGCGCGTGTTCGGCACCGTGCTCCGCGGGCGCGTGTTCGGCAGGCGCATGGTCTGCCCCATGCTCGGGCGCTGCGTGCGTCGCAGGCGCATGGTCTGCCCCATGCTCGGGCGCTGCGTGCGTCGCGGGCGCATGGTCTGCCCCATGCTCGGGCGCTGCGTGCGTCGCGGGCGCATGG
>CAISKJ010000495.1 GCA_903885885.1 uncultured delta proteobacterium | reverse complement strand
CGCCCACCACGATGATGGCCGCCGCGCCGAAGATGCCCGTGGCGCCCACGGTGGCCCTCTCGTCGCCGCCGCCGCCGGTGATGGGGGCCGCGCCGCCGTCGTATCCGCCGCTCGCGCACGCGCGCTCGGCGCCGCCGCCGGCGCAGGGCTCGCGCAAGGCGCTGGGGCTCGTGGTGGCGCTCGTGCTCGTGGCGTCGGCCCTCGGGGGGTTCTGGGTGTTCAGCGCGTCGAGCGCGGAGCCGCCGCCCGCGGCGCAGCCCGTCGCCGAACCCGCGCAGACGGCGATGCCCGCGATGCCCTCGGCGCTGCCGACGATGCCCGTGGAGCCGGGGAGCGTCCCGATGGGGGCTTCGCAGATGCCGCCGACGACGCCGTCGGACCCGCTGGCCCCCGCGGTGGTGCCGCAGATGCCGCGCGGGATGCGCGGGGGCACGAAGTAGCGCGCGGGCGAAGCGCGCCATTGCGCCTTCGTGCAATGTGACTAGTCTCGCGCGCCGCGATGACCATCACGATCAGAGAGCATGTTCCGGGCGGCGACGTGAGCGAGTTTCTGCGCGCGGGGCGCGTGGTGTTCGCGGGCGACGCGAGCTGGTTTCCGCCGCTGGAGTTTGACATCAAGCAGCGCCTCGACCCGAAGAAGAACCCCTTCTTCAAGCGCGCCGAGGCGGTGTATCTCACGGCGTGGAAGGGCGATCAGCTCGTGGGGCGCTGCTCGGCCTCGGTCGACCAGGAGTATCTGCGGCTCTGGCAGAACGACACGGGCTTCTTCGGCTTCTTCGACACGATCGACGACGACGCGGTGGGCCGCGCGCTCATCGAGCATGCCGCGAAGTGGCTTCGATCCAAGGGGATGAAGCGCATGAGCGGGCCCTTCTCGCTCTACCCCAACGAGGAGGTGGGCGTGCTCGTGGAGGGCTTCGACACGCCCCCCATGCTGATGATGGCGCACTCGCGCGCGTGGCAAGACAAGGTGGCGCTCGCCGCGGGGCTCACCAAGGAGAAGGACGTCGTCGCGTGGCGCTACACCGTGGGCGAGCTGCCCAAGCGCGCGTCGAAGGCGCTCGAGATGCTCAAGCGCGACGCGCCGGAGCTCACCCTGCGCTCGATGAACAAGTCGAAGATGCACGAGGAGCTCAGCGTCGTGCTCGACATCTACAACGACGCCTGGGAGGGCAAGTGGGCCTTCGTGAAGGCCCTCCCCGACGAGGTGGCCAAGATGGCCGAAGACCTCTCGCTGGTGCTCGACCCGGACCTCACCTTCATCGCCGAGATCGAGGGGCGCCCGGTGGGGATGTGCATCACGCTCCCCAACCTCAACGAGTGCGTGCGCGACCTCGACGGGGCGCTGTTTCCCTTCGGGTGGGCCAAGCTTTTGTGGCGGCTCAAGGTGCAGCGACCCAAGAGCGCGCGGCTCATGATGCTGGGCATTCGCAAGGAGCTGCGCGGCGTGCGCAAATACATGCCCCTCTCGGTGGCCATGTACGCCGAGATTTCGAACCGCGCGAAGGCCAAGGGCTACGAGTGGGGCGAGCTCTCGTGGACGCGCGAGGACGACTCGCCCATCAACTCGGGCATCGCCAACATGGGCGCGCAGATCTACAAGCGGTATCGCGTGTACGAGAAGGCCCTGTAAGCGCGGGGAGCAGGAGGGGGGTGCACCCGACGGCGGGTCACCCCCTCGGTGCGAGCGGCGATCAGGGGTGGTTCGAGTCGAGCTCGGTGACGAAGAGCTGCGCGGGGTTGCCGCGCGACTGGTCGTAGGAGCCCACCCAGATGTCGTAGCGGCCCGCGGGCGGGTTGTGGAAATCGATGACGGGCATGAGGCTGTTGCCCCAGCCCTCGTGGTGGTGGTCGTCGTTGCAGCGCCACTCGCCGTTGGCGCCGTTGATGAGCAGCGTGGCGTCGGCGCCGTTGCCCGTCACCACGTAGAAGCGCAGCGTGGGGAAGTTGGTGCCCGCCGTGAAGGTGAAGTGAAAGTCGGGGCGGCGCGTGACGAACGAGCGGCTGCACTGGGCGCCCGAGGCCGCGTCGCGGATGCCGAGGGTCGACACCTCGACGGGGTTGCGCCCGCCGCCGGCCGAGAGGGGGAAGGGCCACGGGTCGGGCGTGAAGCCCGTACGGAGCGCGCCGCCGCCGAAGTTGGCGCGGGCGTTGAAGTCGAGCAGGGTCGTCGCGTGCTGCCACGCGGCGCGGTCTTCGGCGCTGGCGACGACGGCCGCCGGGGCGGGCGTGGGCTCGGGCGTGGGCTCGGCCACGGGCTCG
>CAISKJ010000494.1 GCA_903885885.1 uncultured delta proteobacterium | reverse complement strand
GGGCGTATTGGGTGCCGCCGACGGAGGGGTCGATGGGCAGACCGCCGAGGGTGGCCGCGCGGTCAGGCGTGGCCCTGGAGCGTGAGGCGGTGCGTGATGGGGCGGCCCTGCCACGCCACGGTGACCTCGAGCGCCTCGTCGTTGAGGGCGCGCGCGAAGTGGGGAACGTTGGCGTCGCAGGGGAGCACGTCGGCGTGGTGGTAGCCCTGCGCGCCGAGCCACATCACCTCGACGGTCGAGGCCCCGTCGCCGAGCGCGGGCACCTGGCCGTGGAGCGCCAGCACGCGCCCGCCGTGCAAGGGTTCGAAGCCCAGCGACACGTAGCGCTTGGCCGTAAACTCGGCCGCGGAGGGGAAGCCTTCGCCCACGTCGCGCAGCGTGGCGAGGTGCGTGTGGAGGTACTTCACCAGAAGGTCGTACGCGGGGGCCTTGAGCGAGGGCAGGCGCTTCGCCGCGGTGATCACCGGCCACGTCGAGGGATCGGCGCCGGCCATCACCACGTGGACGCCCCAGCGCGCGGCGAGCGGCGCGTCGTCGATGGCGTCGTCGGCGAGGCCCTTGAGCAGCCACGAGAAGGGCGCGATGGCGCCGCGCGTGCGGCGGCGCACCACCGACTCCCAGAGGGGGCGGCGGAGCTCCCACGCGCCGCCGTGGCGCCGCACGATCACCTCGCCCACGAAGGCGCTCGCGTGAACGATCGCGTTGAAGAGCGTGCCCGGCTCGCGCGGGTCGCTCGCGGCGATCCACGCGTCGCGGCGGGCGCGGTCGAGGGCGCGCGAGAGGGTGGCGATGCCCGCGTCGTCCCAGGTGAGCTCGGCGCCGAGGAGCGCGGGCGCGTTCTGCACGAAGACCTCGGCGATCTCGGTGAGCGCCGCGGTGAGCGCGGGGTTCTTCGCGGGGTTGGCGTCGAGGTCGCGAAAGCGCTCGTAGTCGGCCCGCACGTCGGCGGGGTAGTGGGCCCAGAAGTACTTCGCGAAGAGCGACCCGGCGGTGAGCGCTGCGGCTGTCATAAAGGGAGGCGACTCTAGTCGCTTGCGAGGCGCCGCGGGAGGGTGCTGTGATCCCGCCGCACGAGATGCTCCCATCGTTTTCGCCCGGCGCGACCGCGCGCCTTCACCTGCGCCCCCTGGTGATGAACGAGGCGCGCGAGCTGCTCGCGGTGGTGAGCGCCTCGCGCGAGGAGCTCGCGCGGTTCATGTCGTGGCCCCGCGAGTTTCACGAGGTCGCGCAGGCCCGCGAGTTCGTGCGCGCGGGCCGCGAGGGCTGGATCCAGTCGCGCACGGTGCGCCTCGGGATCTTCGAACGCGACACGGGCGCGCTCGTGGGGAGCGCCGAGCTCGACGGCATCGACGCGCGCCGCCGGCAGGCCGAGCTCGGGTACTGGATTCGCACCGACCGCTGCCGCAAGGGCTACGCGGCCGAGGCCTCGCGCGCGATGCTGCATTTCGCGTTCGAAGCCCTGCGGCTCCACAAGGTGCGGGCCGACGTGGCCGTGGGCAATTTCGCGAGCGCGCGCGTGCTCGAAAAACTGGGCTTCGCGCGCGAGGGCACGCTCCGCGAGGACCGCGCCGTGGGCGGGGTCTTCGTCGATCACTGGCGCTTCGGCCTGCTGGAGCGTGAGTTTCTCCCGGCCCCGGTGGCGCGCTGAGGTTTCGCGTGCGCGGGGGCTGCGAGCCGTGGCAACGTCGCGCCCATGGCCGACATCGAGTGCCCGCGCTGCGGCGCGATGATGCCCACGGGGGGCGTGTGCCCCGTCTGTGAGACCCCGCACGCGGTCTCGGCGGCCTCGCGCACCACGGGCCACGACCTCGGGCCCGCGTCGCCCGTCGCGCGCTGGTGGCGCGGCGGCCAGCTCCCCGTGCTGCTCGCGGCGGCGTCGTACCTGGGCGCCACGATGCTCCCGCTCATGAGCGGCGTGCCCCTGCGCACGGGCTCCGCGGTGAGCCTCGACGTGACGGTGCGCCCCCTCGACCTCGCGCTCGGCACCTACCCCGCGATGCGCGGACAGATGACCGCGTGGCTCCTCCCCGGGGCGGCGATCTTTCTGCTCCAGATTCTTCGCTCGCGGCGCACGGGCAACGAGATGGCCGCCTCGCGGCCGCTGCTCGGCGTGCTCGCCATCGCGCCCATCGTGTCGGTGGCGATGCCCTTTCTGCGCCTGCACCGGCTCGCGGTGTCTCCCACGCCGGGCGCTGCGCTGGGCCTCGTGGTGCTGGGCTCGGCGCTCTGCGTGTTCGCCGCGCTGCGCTTCGGCCACGGCGTGCCCGAGGCCGCGCCGCGCAAGCGCGTCCGCTACGACCAGATCGAAGACTGAGAGGATCTCCGCCGATGCGAAGCGCGCTCACCGTCGACGTCGAGGAGTACTTTCAGGTCGAGGCGCTCGCGGGCGTCGTCTCGCGCGACGAGTGGGACCGCCTCGAGACCCGCGTCGCGTGGGAGACCGGGCGCCTCCTCGACCTCTTCGCGCGCGAGGGCGTGCGCGGCACCTTCTTCACCCTCGGCTGGGTGGCCCGACGGCACCCCGCGCTCGTCAAGCGCATCGTCGCCGAGGGCCACGAGCTCGCGTGCCACGGCGACGCCCACCGGATGATCACGCAGATGTCGCCCGAGGCCTTTCGCGACGACGTCACGGCCGCGAAGAAGACCCTCGAAGACATCGCCGGCGTGGCCGTCGACGGCTACCGCGCGCCCACCTTCTCGGTGGTGCGCGCGACGCTGTGGGCCCTCGACGTGCTGCGCGACGCGGGCTTTCGCTACGACGCGAGCGTGTTCCCCATCCGCCACGACCGCTACGGCATCCCCGACGCGCCGCGGTGGCCGCATCGCATCACCGAGGGCCCCGGCGCGGGCCTCGCGGAGTTTCCGAGCAGCACCCTGCGCGTGCTCGGGCGCAACCTCCCCGTCGGCGGCGGCGGCTACCTCCGCCTGCTCCCCATGGAGTACACGCGCCGCGCGCTGAAGCGCCTCACGCGCGAAGGTCCCGCGATGGTGTACCTGCACCCGTGGGAGATCGACGCGCAGCAGCCGCGCTTCGGCCTCGGCCGCCTCGCAACGCTGCGCAGCTACCACAACCTCGACGACACCGAGGCGCGCCTCGCCACCCTCATCCGCGAGTTCGCGTTCGCGCCCGCGCGCGACGTGCTCACCGACCTCGGCCTGCTCGACGTAGCGCGCGCGACGAAGGCCGCGTAGCTCAGCGCGCGCCGTCGACGCAGAGCTTGCGGCGCAGCGCCTCCCAGAGGGGCTGGGCGTCGGCGAAGTCGGCCGCGACGCGCGCCACGCCCCCGCACGAGGCCGCGTACGCGTCTACCATCGGGTGCGGCCGCGCGCCGCC
>CAISKJ010000493.1 GCA_903885885.1 uncultured delta proteobacterium | reverse complement strand
GTCGAGGTCATCACAATCGTCGCCGCCGCAACCGCCCGTGGCGCTTCGCGCGCCGTCGCTGTCCATGTCGCAGGGGTCAGGTCCGCGTGTGCATCCTGACGCCAGCGTCACGTCGGGCGGCGGCGTTGAGGGTACGTCGGCGGTGGTGTCGGCGGCTGCGTCCGAGGCAGCGGTATCGCGCGGCACATCGAGCGCGACGGCATCGGGCGCCGCGTCCACGGCGGCCTCGGGCGCCGCATCGCGCACGGTGCTCGGCGTGCTGTCGTCGCAGTGCGCGCTGGCGAGCGCGAGGAGGAGGGTCGTGGCCGTGATCGAGGTCTTCACGTGATGGGCTTTCGGTGTGGGGCTCGTCGATGGGGTCATCGGGGGCAGTAGGGTTCGGGCGGGGTGCTGTCGGCGCAGGGGCCGCCGGAGGGCTCCACGGCCCCGCGGTGCAGGTCGACGCGGACGAGCTGCGCGTAGGTGCGCCGCGTGCCGTCGATCACGGCCACGGTGACGTACACGGGCTGTCCGAGGAGCGCCGCGCCGCGCGGGTCCGCCGCGCTGTTGAGGGGCATCGGATACCCCGTCCACACGACTCCGAAGGTGAGTCCGCCGTTGCGAAGCTGGAGCCTGAAGTCGTTGCGGTGCGGCATCGTCGAGGCCCGCACGCCGCCTACGCTGAAGCCCACGATGTCTCCGGCAAGTATCCCCGAGCGCAGGAGCGTCACGCCGTCGGCGTCGATCGCCGAGAGCTGCGCGCTGTTCGGGTTCTGCGGACTCAGGAGGTTGGCGAAGGCCTTGTAGCCGCGCGTGCCGGCGGGAAACTCCACCACAGGCCCCGTGCCGCTCGGCGGCTGCGTGGTCACGTACACCTCGAGGTCGCCGCGCCATGCGTGTCCCGCCACCGTTTCGACGTTGCCGATCAGCATCTGGCCGGTGACCAGTAGATCGCCCGCGAGCGGAAAGGGCGTGCGCACCGTGGCCGCTCCGAGGGCGCGCGCGCCATCCACGAGCGTGATCGCGTCCGTCGTCGTGTCGGCGCTTGCCTCGTACACGGGCGTCCACTCGGCGGTGAGGTCGAGGGCCCGCGCGACACCGCGCTGAAAGGTCTGATCGCACGTGCGACCGAGGCCCTCGTCGACGCGGCCGTCGCAGTTGTCGTCGCGGTAGTTGCACACCTCGGCGTCGACCGCGCATGCCGCGAATACGCACGACGGGTTGCACACGCGGTGGCCCGGGCAGGCGATGCCGGGAATCGCGCACGCTTGCCTCTCGCCCGGCGCGCAGCGCGGGAGGCTCGCCTGGCAGGCCGTGCGGATGCAGTTGACGCACGCGCGTGTGCCCGCGCGCCCGCCGCAGGCCGCGTCGTAGCAGGGCTCGTCTGGTGAGCCCATGGTGCACGACTCGTCGGTGCCTGTTGTGGGCACGTTGTCGGTGAGCCCGTCGCAGTCGTTGTCGATGCCGTCGCACTGCTCGCGCTCGCCGGGGCGCGCGCTGCGCCCGCCCATGGCGGGGTCGTCGTTGCAGTCGGTGCCGCGCACCACGGCCTCG
>CAISKJ010000492.1 GCA_903885885.1 uncultured delta proteobacterium | reverse complement strand
GAGCCCGAGGGCCCCGCACGGCGCAGCGTCGGGCGTGGCGTCGGGCGCGTCGTCGGGCGCGTCGTCGGGCGCGTCGTCGGGCGTGGCGTCGGGCGTGGCGTCGTCGGGTGTAGTGACGTCGGGCGCGGCGTCGGCGGCTGCGTCGTCGACGTCGGGCGCGACGCGGTCGACGCCCGTCGGGGCGGCGTCGTTGTCGGAGGGCTCGACGAGGGTGTGCTGGAGCGAGCACGCGTGCGTGACGACGAACGCGGCCACGAGGGCGACAGCACGCGGCGCGTTCGATGGCGTTCTCACGGGGGATGGAGAGAAACCGAGGCGGCGCTCGGCGTCAAGCGAGCCGTCGCGCGGCGGAGGGAGCCTCGCGGCGCGGAGGCTACGGGCAGGGGATGGCGCGGTCGAGCGCGGCGATCACCCGCGGGGCGTCGACGGCGGCGGGGTCGGTGCCCGCGAGCTGCGTGCGGAGGGTGTCGGCGGCGGCGGCGTCGCGCGCGCGCACGGCGCGGTCGAGGAGCGGGGCGAGCACCTTCACGAAGGCGAAGTGGGCGTCGCGCTCGGCGCCCGCGGCCGCGGCCATCGCGCGCAGGCGCGCTGCGAACACGGCGACCACGCCGCGCGTGAGGGCCGCGTCGAGCTGGTTGCGCGCGCGCTCGCGCAGGGCGGTGTCGGTGGCCGGGGTGGCGGTGTCGAGGGCGCGCCAGCAGCGCACGGCGAGGAGGCCGTCCCAGATGCGGTCGTGGGTGGCGGGCTCGGCGGCGATCACCCTGCGCGAGAAGGCTGCGTGCATGGGGTCGCCGCGCTGCACGCCGCCGGTGTAGTAGGCCCAGGCCGAGTCGCAGTCGTCGGTGACGGTGGTGCAGGTGAGCGACTCTTTGTAGGTCGAGATGTAGAAGAACCACACGAGCGCTGCCTCGATGCGCGCGGCGAGCACGCGCTGCGCGGTGCCCGTGGTGCCGAGCTGCCCGTCGCGGAAGCTGTCGGTCACCGTGGGGAGCAGGCGCATGGGCCCGGCGCAGTAGTCGGGGTTGGCGGTGCGCACGGTGTCGACGCGGCAGTCGTTGCTGGGCGTCGGCTGCGGGTAGTGCTCGTCGGCGCGGCGCACGACGCGCGAGTCGAGGCCCTCGGCCTCGAGGTAGATCATGCGCGCGGCGGTGAACTCGTCGGGCGTCGGGTCGCGGCGCGGGTCGAAGAGCGCGCTGGCGCGGCCGTTGGTGGGGTCGAGGTTCATGCGCTCGAAGGCGGCGGTGCGCGTGATCGAGCTGGTGCTCGCCGTGAAGCGCACGTAGAGCCCCGGGTCGCTCACGCACGCGGGCCAGGTGTCGGTGGCCGACATCATCACGCGCGGGGTGTAGTCGCTCGCGAGCGCCATGCACGCGGGCGCGCCGGCGTCGGTGACGTCGGTCGCAGCGTCGGCGGTGACGTCGGTCGCAGCGTCGGCGGTGACGTCGGTCGCGGCGTCGGCAGTGACGTCGGTCGCAGCGTCGGCGGTGACGTCGGTCGCAGCGTCGGCGGTGACGTCGGTCGCAGTATCGCTCGTGACGTCGGTCGCGCTCGTGTCGGTGACGGCGTCGGCGGCCGTGTCCGCGGATGCGTCGGTGGGGGTCGGCGCGGGCGCTTCGGTCTCGCACCCGAGCATCACGAGGGCGCCGAGCAGCCATGAGAGTCTTCGGGGGGTGTCGCGTGTCGCGATCATCGGAGTCGGGGTCTCCACTGCGAGGGAATGGTCGGTGGTTAGAGGCGCGTCGAGAGGGTGAGGAGGGCGCTGCGGCCGGCGCCGTTCACGCTCGAGCCGTGCACGCGGTAGGGGGTGTCGAAGAGGTTCTCGAGCACGAGCGCGACGTGGACCTTGTCGCGCCAGCGCCAGCCCGCGCGCAGGTCGGCCACGGCGTAGCCGGGCGTGCCGCCCGCGGGGATGCGCGCGTCGCCGAGGTCCGACGGCGCGAGGCGCGTCTGCGCGGCGGCCCAGCGGAGCGCGCCGCCCGCGTAGAAGCCCGACGGCGCGTGGCGCCAGCGGGCCTCGAGCGTCCCGTTGAGCGGCGGGACGCGCG
>CAISKJ010000491.1 GCA_903885885.1 uncultured delta proteobacterium | reverse complement strand
TCGGCGTGCTCGACCAGGCCATCGACCCCGACGGCACCCTCGCCGACCGCGCGAGCGCCGACCTCGCCGCCGCGCGACGCAAGGTGCACGACGCCCGCGCCCGGGTCATCCAACGCCTCGAAGAGGCCATCGCCCGCTACGCCGATCGCCTCCAGGACCGCTACTACACCCTGCGCGACGGGCGCTACGTGCTCCCCGTGCGGAGCGACGCGCACCTGCCCGTGCCGGGCATCGTGCACGGGTCGTCGTCGAGCGGCGCGACCCTCTTCATCGAGCCCAACACCGTGGTGTCGCTCGGCAATCAGCTCCGCGTGCTGGTGGCCGACGTCGAGCGCGAAGAGGCCCGCGTGCTCGCCGAGCTCTCGGCCCGCGCGCGCGATCACATCGACGCGCTGCACTACGCCAACGAGGCCTGCGTCACCGCCGACGTGCTCGCGGGCATCGTGCGCCTCGGCGACGACCTCGACGCCATCGCCGTCGAGCCCGAGGCCGAGCCCGTGCTCGACCTTCGCGTCGCGCGGCACCCGCTCCTCGTGCTCGCGAAGACGAAGGTCGTCGCCAACGATCTGCGCCTGCGCGCGGGGCGCGTGCTCGTGGTGTCGGGCCCCAACGCCGGCGGCAAGACCGTGGCCCTCAAGACCCTCGGCCTCGTGGCCATGATGGTGCGCGCGGGCCTGCCCGTCCCTGTCGCCGACAAGTCGCGCGTCGGGTGGTTCGACCCCGTCGAGTGCGACGTGGGCGACGACCAGTCGATCGCGCGCAACCTGTCGACCTTCAGCGCGCACGTCACCAACCTGGCCGAGGTGATCGGGCGCGTGCGGCCGGGCGCGCTCGTGCTCCTCGACGAGCTCGCGGGCGGCACCGACCCCGAGGAGGGCGCCGCCCTCGCGGCCTCGGTGCTCGAGACCCTCGCGGCGCGCGGCGCGGCCGTGGCCGTCACCACGCACTACGAGCTCTTGAAGACCCTCGCCGTGCGCGACGACCGCTTCGAAAACGCCTCCGTGGGCTTCGACGTGGCGTCCATGTCGCCCACGTTCACCGTCACCATGGGCGTGCCCGGCGCGTCGAGCGCGCTCTCCGTGGCGCGGCGCTACGGCATCCCCGACGACGTGGTCGACCGCGCGCAGGCGCTGCTCCCCGAGCACGCCGGCACGCGCGAAGACGTGCTCCGACGGCTTCAAGACGAGGAGCGCGCCACCCGCATCGCCCGGGCCGCGGTCGAAGACGAGGCGCGCGCCGTGGCGAGGCTCCGCGTCGACCTCGAGGCCGAGCGCAACGCCATGCGGGCCCGCGAGCAGGCGCGGCTCTCGCGCGAGGGCGCCGAGCTCGTAACGCTGCTGCGCAAGGCCCGCGAGGAGCTGCGCGAGGCCGAGGCCCGCGTGCGACGCAAGAAGCCCACGGAGCAGGAGCTCCGCGAGGCCGATCGCATCGTGCAGAGCGTCGCGTCGCAGGTGAGCGTCACGGGCCCCATCGGGCGCGCCCTCGAGGGCACGCGGGCCGCTCCCCTCCCGGCGCGGCGCGCGGCCCGCGACGAGGACAT
>CAISKJ010000490.1 GCA_903885885.1 uncultured delta proteobacterium | reverse complement strand
GCCCCGCGGCCCGCGGTGGCCCCGCTGCGCCGCGTGTGCGAGCTCGCGGCCGCCGTGCCCTCCATCGTGTGGGGCCAGCTCGCCCTCTCGACCGCGGCGCCGCGCATCGCGCGCGACGGCATCGCGCCGCTGCCCCTCGTCGCGGTGCTCTCCGTGATGATCGCCCCGGCGCTCACCCTCCTCACCCTCGACGCGCTCCGGCGCACGCCCGACGACGTGCGCGAGGCGAGCCTCGCCCTGGGCGCCTCGCGATGGCAGACCGCATGGCGCGCGGTGCTCCCCGCCGCCCGCGACGCGCTGCTGGCGGCGCTCGTGCGCACCGTCGGCCGCGCGTGCGCCGAGAGCGCGGTGCTCCTGTGGCTCACGACGGGGCTCGCCCCGCACGGCGCCGTGCCGGTGGCCGTCGCGACCGCGCTCCTCGCGGGCCGCATCGAGCGGGGCAGCGGGGCGCGGGCCTAGCCGCGGTCTCGCGGTGGCGCGCGCGTACGCGCCTGCACACTTGACATCACCCCCGAGTCGCGGGTCACTCACGCCCGCGATGCACATCTTCGACAGGTTTCCGGCGCGCTACATGGTCCCGAACGCGGTCACGTGCACGGGCCTGGTGATCGGCCTCGCGTCGATTCACACCTCGCTCACGGCGACCACGCGCGAGGGCTTCCTCTCCGCGGGCTGGTTCATCTTGTATGCGGTGCTGCTCGACAAGCTCGACGGCACCGTGGCGCGCAGGCTCAAGGCCAGCAGCGAGTTCGGTGTGCAGCTCGACTCGTTCAGCGATTTTGTCACCTTCGGCATGGCGCCCGCCGCGCTCGTCACCCACGCGGTCCCGTGGGCCCTCCCCGCGTGGGCGAGCGGCAACCTCAACGCGCTCCTCCTCGCGCTGGGCGCGCTCTACGTGCTCGCAGCCGCGCTGCGCCTCGCCAAGTTCAACGTCACCACGGCCACCATCGGCCCGCGGTTCTTTCTGGGCCTGCCGTCGACGAGCTCGGGGGGCATCATCGCGTCGAGCTTTCTCGCCAAGTATGAGCTCGGGCTCAGCGACAACGTGTTCGTGGGCTTCGTCGTCGCGCTCGCGCTCAACGCCGTGCTCATGGTGTCGAACCTGCCGCAGCCCAAGCTCCACGTGTCGAAGAACCCCGCGCTGCGTCTCATTCAGCTCGGCGCCGTGGTGAGCGTGTTCATCCTGGTGCTCTTGCACCGGTTTCCCACGTACATCGCCTCGCTCGCGCTCGCCTACACGCTCGGGGGCTTTGTCTATGGCCTCACGGCGGGCCGCGAGGTGCTCATGGCGCGCGAAGACGAAGACGAAGACGAGCCCGCCGACGAGGCCCACGCCGCCCGCTGAGGGCGTGAGGGTTTACAGCCGCGCGAAGCGGTCGGTCGCGTCGACGAGGGCGCGCGTGATGCCCGGCTCGAGAGCCGAGTGCCCCGCGTCGGGCACCACCACGAGCTCGGCCTCGGGCCACGCACGGTGCAGCGCCCAGGCGCTCTCCATGGGGCACACCACGTCGTAGCGGCCCTGCACGATCACCCCGGGGATGTGCCGAATGCGCCCCGCGTCTTCGAGGAGCTGCGCGTCGGAGCGCAGGAAGCCCTTGTTGACGAAGTAGTGGCACTCGATGCGCGCGAAGGCGTCGGCGAAGCCCTCTTGCGAGACGCGGCGCACCATCTCGGGGTCGACCATGAGCTTGCTCGTAGAGCCCTCCCACACGCTCCACGCGACGGCGGCGCGGCGTCGCGCGTCGAGGTCGGCGCCCGTGAGGCGACGGTGGTAGGCGTGCAGGAGGTCGCCGCGCTCGGCCTCGGCGATGGGCTCGAGGTAGCGCTCCCACGCGTCGGGGAACAACGCACCCGCGCCGCGCTGGTAGAACCAGTCGATCTCCTGCTTGCGGAGCAGAAAGATGCCGCGCAGCACGAGCTCGGTGACGCGCGCGGGGTGGGCCTCGGCGTAGGCGAGGGCGAGCGTGGAGCCCCACGAGCCGCCGAAGATCTGCCAGCGGTCGATGGCGAGCATCACGCGCAGGGCCTCGATGTCGGCCACGAGATCCCACGTGGTGTTCTCTTCGAGGCACGCGTGCGGCGTGCTCTGACCGCAGCCGCGCTGGTCGAACTGCACGATGCGGTACCGCGTGGGGTCGAAGAAGCGGCGGTACTTCGGGTCGCTGCCGCCGCCGGGGCCGCCGTGCAGAAAGAGCACGGGCTTGCCATCGGGGTTACCCGACTCCTCCCAGTAGATTTCGTGGATGGCCGACACCCGCAAGCGCCCGGCACGCCGCACCGAGAGTTCGGGATAAAGGCTATCGGCGCCGCGCGCAGGGTGTGTAGTGCTCATCTCGCGGACGAAAGCTTTCACACGCCCCCGCCCCCACGGTCAACGACCGAGCACGCGGTACGGGAACACCGTGAGGCACCGCCCCCCGCGGTCGACGGGGGCCTCGCGGCAGAAGGTGACCCCCTGCCCCAGCTCGCCCCGCGCCCGCCCGCGCATCTGGACCTCGTCGGTGACGTAGACGTCGCGCGGGAGGCGGTCGAGGCGCTCGAGCGTCACGTCGACCTCGCCCATGAGCCCCCGCGGCAGCGCGCGCTGGCCCGCCCACGCGGCGAGGCGCGCGCTCCGTCCGCCGAAGAGCACAGCCCCGCCGTCGGGGTGCATGCGCAGCAGGTAGCGCCCCGCGGCCACCCCCGGCGGCGCCACGGTTCGTTGCGTCCACAGCGCGTGCGCCGACGGCGCCCCCAGCGCGATCGCGGCGACGAGCACGAGCG
>CAISKJ010000489.1 GCA_903885885.1 uncultured delta proteobacterium | reverse complement strand
GCATCACGGCAGAGGGGCGGTTCATCGTTCGTGGCTCCTGATCAGCGCGCGGGCGAGGCGGCGGGCGTGGCGGGCGCGGCGGGCGCGGCGGGCGCGGCGGGGCGCTCCACGGGCAGCACGTCGAGCACGGTGCGGTTGGTGGCGGCGAAGTACTGCCGCGCGACGCGCTGCACGTCGTCGCGGGTGACGGCGAGGTACCGATCGAGCTCGCTGCGCAGGAGCGCCGCGTTGCCGTCGTAGAGCTCGAACTCGGCGAGCTGCCGCGCGCGGTTGAGGTTGCTCTGCAGCCCGAACACGAACTGCCGTCGCACCAGGTTCTTCACCTTGTCGAGCTCCTGCGCGGTGACGCCCTCGCGGCCCACGCGGTCGAGCTCGCCGTAGATCACCTCGCGGGCCTCGGCGCCCGTGTGACCCTGCGCGAGCACGCACCACACGCCGAAGAGGTCGGGGCCGCGGCGGTCTTCGGTGTACACGTTGAGCTCGCCCACGATCTCGCGCTCTTTGACGAGAATCTGGTGGAGCCGCGAGCTCTCGCCCATGCCCATCACGGCGCCGAGCACCTCGAGCGCGTAGTGGTCGGGCGTGCGCCGCGGGGGGATGTGCCACGCCACGTGGAAGCCGCCGATCTGCGCGAGGTTGTCGCGCAGGGTGTCGGTGCGCTCGGCCGTCTGCGGCGCGAAGGGCGTGTCTTGCCAGGCGGGCGCGTGGCGCGCGGGGATCATCGCGAAGTGCCTTCGCACGAGCTCCATCACCTGGGCGGGCTCGAAGTCGCCGGCCACGGAGAGCACGGCGTTGTCGGGCGCGTAGTACCGGTCGTGGAAGGCGCGCACGTCGGCGAGCGAGGCCGCGTTGAGGTCGCGCATGTCGCCGATGGTGCTGTGCTCGTAGGGGAAGTAGCCCTGGTACGCGAGCTCGTCGCGGCGCAGAAACGACAGCATGTACGGGCGGTTCTCGTACGACTGGCGCCGCTCCTCCATCACCGTCTGGCGCTGGTTTTCGAAGTTCTCGGCCGTCACGTTGAGCGACCGCATGCGGTCGGCCTCGAGGAAGAGCCCGAGCTCGAGGGAGCTCGCGGGCAGCGTCTCGAAGTAGTTCGTGCGGTCTTCGCTGGTGGTGCCGTTGAACTGCCCGCCGCGCGACGAAATGAGCCTGAAGTGCTCGCCCTTGCCCACGTTGGCGCTGCCCTCGAACATCATGTGTTCGAAGAGGTGCGCGAAGCCCGAGCGCCCGCGCTCCTCCACCCGCGCGCCGACGTCGTAGTACACGGCGACGGCCACCGTGGGGGCCGCGTGGTCGGGGCTCATCACTACGCGGAGCCCGTTGTCGAGGCGCTCTACCGTGACGGGGACGGGCAGGTCGTCGGCGCTCGCCGCGGGGCCGTACGCCGTCGCCGCGAGGCCCAGCGCGGCCGCCGCGCGAACCAGGTTCGTAAGCGTGGTCTTCATGGTGCGCCAGTGCGTTAACACCCCTCCGCGGTGCGATTCAAGGCCCGAAGCCCATTGCGCCGTGGCCCGTTGGTGGCGATGCTCCGAAGCGGCAACGGAAACGATTCACCCTACGAGGTACGTGCCATGAAGAAGACCCAAGAGTCGCCCCGCTTCGAGAGCCTCCG
>CAISKJ010000488.1 GCA_903885885.1 uncultured delta proteobacterium | reverse complement strand
CTCGGGCGGCCACGTGCTCCTCGAAGACGTGCCTGGCGTGGGCAAGACCACCCTCGCGCGCACGCTGGCCAAGGTGTTACGCGTGCAGTGCACCCGCGTGCAGTTCACGCCCGACCTCTTGCCCACCGACATCCTGGGCGCGCAGGTGCTCGACCCCCGCGACGGGAGCTTCTCGTTTCACCGCGGGCCCATCTTCACCAACGTGCTCCTCGCCGACGAGATCAACCGCGCCTCGCCGCGCACGCAGTCGGCCCTCCTCGAGGCGATGAACGAGGGGCAGGTCTCCGTCGACGGCGTGACGCACGCGCTCCCGAAGCCCTTCTTCGTGCTCGCCACGCAGAACCCCATCGAGTCGCAGGGCACCTTTCCGCTCCCCGAGGCGCAGCTCGACCGCTTCGTGCTTCGCCTCTCGGTGGGCTACCCCTCGCAAGACGCCGCCCTCGCGATGCTCATGGCCCGCCAGCGCGCCGACCCCCTCGACGCCGTGGACTCCCTCGCCGACGGCGCGGCCCTCACCGACCTGCAAGCGCAGGTGCGCGAGGTCGACGTGCGCGAGAACGTGGCGCGCTACCTCCTGCGCGTGGTCGAGGCCACGAGAGACCACGCCGACGTGGCCCTCGGGGTGTCTCCGCGCGGCGCGCTCGCCTACTTTCGCGCGGTGCAATCGCGGGCCTTCCTCGACGGCCGCCGCTACGCCACCCCCGACGACGTGCAGGAGCTCTCGGGCCCCGTGCTCGCCCACCGCCTGGTGCTCACCCCCAAGGCCCGCTACGGCGGCACGCGCGACGAAGACCTGGTGCGCGCCATCGTGAAGCGCGTCGAGGTGCCGGTGTGAGGCCGCGGTGAAGGTCAACCTCGCGCGGCTCAACCACATTCTCATCCCGACGCAGGCCGCCGACCGCGACCGCTGGAGAAACACACGCCTCGGCCGCGCGCTCAAGCCCTTCGGGCTCTTGTACGAGGCCCTCACGCGCGAGGGGCAGCTCGTGATGGCCCTCTCGATTCTCACCGGCGCCGCGAGCCTCGACGTGCAGGGCTTCGACGGGCACCTCTTCTGGGCGCCGCTCACGGCGGTGCAGCTCTGCTCGCTCCTCGCGGCGCGCGCCTACGCGATGCCCGACGTGACGCTCGACGTGGCGCTCCCGCCGCGCGTGGTCGCCGGCGAAGACGTGCAGTTCACCATCACCCTGCACAACCGCTCGGCGCGCGAGCACCACGCGGTGCGCGTCTACGGCCCCTTTCTCACCTGGGACGGCCGCTGGACGAGCGAAGACACGGGCCTCGCGGTGCTCCCCGCGCGGGGCCACGCCACGGTGGCGCTCACGGCGCGCTTCTCGTCGCGCGGCGAGCACCACCTCGACCGCTTTCGCGCGGGCGCCATGGTGCCCTTCGGCCTCGCCCTCGGCCCGTCGGTGCGGGGCACCGGGTGCCGCTTCGTGGTGGTGCCCCGCGTGGCGCGCGTCGAGCGCGTCGAGACGCCCCTCGGGCAGCGGCACCAGCCCGGCGGCGTCGCGCGCGTGCAGCACCACGGCGAGTCGATGGACCTCCGCGGCGTGCGCCCCTACCGCGCCGGCGACAACGTGCGCGACCTCCACGCGCGCAGCTGGGCCCGCACCGGCGCCCCGGTGGTGCGAGAGTTTCAGCAGGAGTACTTTCGCCGCGTGGCCGTGCTGCTCGACACCGACGGCCGCGACGTCGAGCCCGAGACCTTCGAAGCCGCCGTGTCGCTCACCGCGGGCCTGGTGTCGTCGCTCTCGCGCGAAGACGCCCTCGTCGACCTCCTCGTGCTGGGCCTGCGCGCGCACGACCTCACGCCGGGCCGCGGCTCCCTCGACGCCACGCTCGACCTCCTCGCGTGCGTCGAGCCCGACGAGCGCTTCGACCCCGACGCCGTGGGCGGCGTGCTCGGGCCCTTCGCGCCGCGGCTCTCCTCCGCGGTGGTGGTCTCGTGCCGGTGGGACGCCGAGCGCGACGCCCTCCTCGACCGCGTGCGGGCGCAGGGCGTCGGCGCGCGGGGCTTCGTCGTGCACGCCGACGCGCGGGCCGCGGAGTACGCCGACGCGCACGCCACCGCCGTGCCCGCGGGCGCCATCCTGCGGGGGGAGCGGCTGGTGCTGTGATCCCCGTCGGATCGTTCTCGCGACGCTTCCTCTTCGCGCTGCCCGTCACGCTGGCGGCGCTGCTCGTCGTGGCCGCCACGCAGTCCGTCGAGCACGGCGCGGCCCTCCTGCTCGTGGTGCTCGCGGCCTCCCTCGCGGGCCCGCGGCTGCGCGTCTCCGACGAGTCGCAGCACGTCGCGGCGGGCGTCGCGCTCGTCCCCGCGATGCTCATCACGCTCCCCTTCACGCAGGAGCTCCCGGGCAGCACGCGCCTCGCGGGCGCGTGGGCCGTCGTGGCCACGTGGTCCGTGCTCGCGAGCGCCTCGCGGCTCCTCATGGCCGACCCCGCGTGGGGGGCGCGCGCGCTCCTCGGCTTCGGCTCCATCGCCGTGCTGCTCGCGGGCTACGCGCGGCTCACCACCGCGTACGTGGGGCTCTCCTGGGCCTTCGTGGTCGCGTGCCTCGGGGCGGTGCGCGTGTGCGACCCCGCGCGCCCCTCGCTGCGGCGCTTGTCGGCGCGCGAGTGGGCCGTCGCGGGCGCCGTGGTGCTCGGCACGCTGGGACTCTCGTCAACGTCGGCGCGAGGACTCCCGTGGCTCCACGAGTACCTCGTGGCGAGGTACGCGCACCTCGGCGAAGACCCCTCGTCGAGCGGCTTCACCCCGTGGCTCGAGCTCGGCGCCATGCAGTCGATGACGCTCTCCGAGGAGCTCGTGATGCGCGTGCACGGCCGCGCCCCCGAGTACCTGCGCGGCACCGCCTACGACCGCTACGACCGCGGCCGCTGGCGCAACTCGCACGCCCCCGCCGTGACGGTGGTGCGCACGGGCGAGGGGCCCGTCGAGGGGGCCGACGCGGTGCGCGTCGAGCGCGTCGGAGGCCTCGCCGGGTGGTATTTTCTCCCCCTCGACGCGCGGGCGGTCTCGACGCGCACGGGCTCCGTGCGGCGCGACGCCATCGGCACCGTGCGGGCCATTCCGGGCGACGAGGCCACCGTGGTCTGGTACCGCCTCGGCGCGCGCGACACGCTGCGCCCCGCGGGGCCGACCGCGGTCGATCGCGAGGTGCCCGCGCCGCTGCGCCCCACCCTCGACCGCTTCGTCGCCCGGTGGACCGCGGGCCTCGCGAACGACCGCGCGCGCATGGACGCGCTGCGCCGCCACCTGCGCAGGGAGTATCGCTACTCGCTGCGCTTCGACCGCGCGCGCGGCGTCGACCCGGTGGTCGATTTTCTCACCGCGCACCGCGAGGGGCACTGCGAGTATTTCGCCTCGACGCTGGCGCTCCTGGGGCGCGCCGCGGGCGTCCCGACACGCGTGGTGGGCGGCTACCGCGTGGCCGAGCGCAACCCCTTCGACGGCTACTACATGGTGCGCGAGAAGAACGCGCACGCCTGGGTCGAGGCGTGGATCGACGGCGCCTGGGCGACCCTCGACGCCACGCCCGCGGGCGCGATCCCCCACAACGAGCGCCACGACGCGTCGTGGGCGCGCGCGGCCGGTGAGTTTCTCTCGCAGCGGGTGCGGCGCGCGCAGGCGTGGGTGGCGGGCGAGGGCGCCAACGTGATGCTCGCCTTCGCGGCGGGGCT
>CAISKJ010000487.1 GCA_903885885.1 uncultured delta proteobacterium | reverse complement strand
GCAGACCAACGTCTCGAACTGCGGGGCGTGCGGCGCCGCGTGCGCCCTCGCCAACGCGACGCCCGCGTGCGCCGCGGGGGCGTGCGCGATCGCCGCGTGCGCGTCGGGCTGGGGCAACTGCGACGCCGTCACGGCCAACGGCTGCGAGACGAGCGTGCTCTCGTCGGTGTCGCACTGCGGCGCGTGCGGCGCCGCGTGCACCTTCGCCAACGCGGCGGCCTCGTGCGCCCGCGGGCTCTGCGCGCTCGGCACCTGCAACGCCGGCTTCGGCAACTGCGACGCCGTCGCGGCCAACGGCTGCGAGGCCGACCTCAACACCTCCGTCGCCCACTGCGGCGCGTGCGGCACCGCGTGTGCGGCCCCCGTCAACGGCAGCGTGACGTGCTCCGTGGGGCGCTGCGTGCAGCGCTGCGACGCGGGCTACTACGCCATCGCGTTCGGGTCGGGCATCGCGTGCGCGCCGGTGCCGCCGCCGCGCCCCGTCACGCCGTCGTCGTTCGCGTGGGCGACCACGCCGCGGCCGGTGTTCTCGTGGGCGCTCGCGGGCACCACCGACGGGGCGCGGCTCCAGGTGTGCCGCGACCGCGCGTGCGCCACGGTGGCGCTCGACGTGAGCGTCACGGGCGTCTCGTACACGCCGACGGCGAACCTCCCCGCGGGGCGTCTCTTCTGGCGCCTCTACGGCCGCATCGGCGCCAACACCGGCCTCACCGCGTCGCCCGTGTGGCAGGTGTTCGTGTCGCCGCGCACGGCCACCCGCAACGCCGCCTTCGGCGTGACGCCCGACTTCAACGGCGACGGCTTCGCCGACTTCGCCGTCAACGACGAGTACGCCACCGCGCCCACGGTGCGGGTCTATCACGGCACCGCGGCGGGCCTCGCCGCGGCGGCGTCGACGAGCCTCGCGGGCACCGCGGGCACGGGCTTCGGGCAGGCCGTGGCGCCCGCCGGCGACGTCAACGGCGACGGCTACGGCGACCTCGTGGTGGGCGCGCCGACGCTCAGCGCGGCGTACGTGTACCTCGGCAGCGCGACGGGCCTCGGCACGCGGCTCACGCTCTCGGGCACGGCGGGCACGGGCTTCGGCGTGTCGGTGTCGTGGGCCGGCGACACCGACAACGACGGCTACGGCGACGTGGTGATCGGCGCCTGCGCGGGCGCGTGCACCAACGGCGTGGCGTACGTGTACCCGGGGGCCTCGACGGGGCTCGCGACCACCTTGCGGCGCACCCTCGCCACGACGGCGGCCACGACGGGCTTCGGCTCGCGCGTGCAGGGCGCCGGCGAGCTCAACAACGACGCCCTCGACGACGTGGTGGTCGGGTCGAGCGCGGTGCTCTACCAGTTTCTGGGCGCGGCCACGGCGCCCAACTACTCGTTCGCCATCGCGGGCCTGCTCGACCTCGATTTCGCCTTCGACGTCAACGGCGACGGCTACGGCGACATGGCCACGGGCACGAGCGTGCGCACGCCCGCGCTGGCCTCGACGGTGCGCGTGTACCCGGGCGGCTCGAACGGGCTCGGCGCAGCGCCCACGGCGGCGTCGGTGGCGATCGTCGCCGACGTTCACGTGGCGGGCCTCGGCGACACCAACAACGACGGCTTCTCCGACGTGGCGTGGACGCTCCGCGCCGACTCGCTGCGGGTGCACCACGGGAGCGCGGCGGGCATCGGGGCGACGCCGTCGGTGCAGCTCGCCCCCGTCGCGGGCGAGAGCGACTACGGCTGGGGCCTGTGGCGCGCCGGCGACGTCAACGGCGACAACCTCTGGGACATGACCTTCGAACTCACCAACACGGCCCCCTGCCGCCGCGTGATTCGCAACCACCGCGCGACCGCCGCGGGCATCTCGCCGACGACCTTCTCGACGATCTACCTGCCCCTCGTCTGCCTCCTCTGAGCGCCGCGCGCGCGCTCGCCGAAGCGCTCGACGATGGCCGCGCGCAGCCACTGGTGCGCGGGGTCGTGGTGCGTGCGCGCGTGCCACATGAGGCTCACCTTGAAGCCCGGAACGGGCACCGGCGGCTCGCACACCTGCAGGGGCAATAGGGCGACGAAGGCCTCGGCCACGCGCGCCCCGATGGTGACCACCAGGTCGGAGCCCGCCACCACGTGCGGGGCCATGAGAAAGTGGGGCACCGCGAGGGCCACGCGCCGCGTGAGGCCGTGCTTCGCGAGCACCTCGTCGACGACGCCGCCGGGGGTGCCCCGCGGGGCCACGAGCACGTGCGAGAGGGCGGCGAGCGTGGCGAGGTCGAGGCCGCGGCGCACGGCCGGGTGGCCCTTGCGCACCATGCACACGAAGCGCTCTTCGTAGAGGAGCCGCGCGTGGATCGACGCGCGCGGCGCCGCGGGGGCGATGGGGCCCACCACGAGGTCGGCGTCGCCGAGGGCGAGCTGTTCGAAGGGGTCGGGCTGCGCGGTGCGCACCCACAGGTCGACGCCCGGCGCCTCGCGCCGCAGGCGCTCGAGGAGCGGGGGCACCATCACGAAGGACCCGTAGTCGGTCGTGGCCACGGTGAACGTCCGCCGCGCCGTGGCCGGGTCGAAGGCGCCGCCGCCGCGCACCGCCGACTCGAGGGCGGCGAGCGCGGCGCGCAGCGGGTCGGCGAGCTGCGCCGCGCGCGGGGTGGGCGTGAGCCCCTTGGGCGTTCGCACGAAGAGCGGGTCGCCGAGGAGCGCGCGGAGCCGCGCGAGGGCGTGGCTCGCGGCGGGCTGCGAGAGCCCCAGGCGCTCGGCGGCGCGCGTGACGTGGCGCGTGGTGAGCAGCGCGTCGAGCACCCGCAGGAGGTTGAGGTCGACGCCGTCGAGATTCGTGCCGTGCATGATGGGTATACGCATCATGCATTGTACAGATGCGAGATCAAGGCGCACCTTGCGCTCCGTCGACGAGGTCAAACCCATCGTCGCGAAGAAGGAGCGAGTACCCCAATGGCAGACTATGTGATCGCGGGCGTGACGGGCAACACGGGCTCGGTGGCGG
>CAISKJ010000486.1 GCA_903885885.1 uncultured delta proteobacterium | reverse complement strand
CTTCTACGTCGAGACCCGCGACGCCGACGGTCGCATGAACGGGCTCACCGTAAACCGGCTTAAAGACAAGCTCGGCACGCGCAAGGTGCCCACCGCCGAGCTCACCCTCGACGGCACGCCCGCGGTGCCCGTCGTGGGGCTCTCCGACGGCGTGCGCGCCATCAGCCCGATGCTCAACGTCACCCGCACGTGGAACGCCCTCTGCGCGGTGTCGACCATGCGCCGCGCGGTGGCCCTCGCGCGCGACTACGCTGCGCGCCGTGTGGCCTTCGGCGCGTCGCTCGCGCACAAGCCGCTGCACGCCGACACCCTCGCGGGGCTCCAGGCGGAGTTCGAAGCGGGCTTTCACCTCGCGTTTCGCGCGGCGGAGCTCCTGGGGCGCGACGAGACGGGCGCGCTCAGCGCGCGCGACGCCGAGCTCCTGCGGGTGATCACGCCGCTCGCGAAGCTCACCACGGGGCGCCAGGCGGTGGCGCTGGTGAGCGAGGCGCTCGAGGCCTTCGGCGGCGCGGGCTACGTCGAAGACACGGGGCTCCCGATGCTGCTCCGCGACGCGCAGGTGCTCTCGATCTGGGAGGGCACCACCAACGTGCTCTCGCTCGACGTGCTGCGCGCGATGGGCAAGGGCGACGTGCTGCGCGCCGTGGCCGACGAGGTGCGCGAGCTCACCGCCGCGCTCTACGACGACCGCCTCGCCGCCGTGGGCCGCCGCTGTCGCGACGCCGTGGCGCGCGCGTCGGGCGTCGCGATGGAGCTCGCCGCGAAGGCCGCGCGCGGCGCCGACGAGGCCGCGGGGCCGCTCATGGAGCTCGAGGCGCGCGCCCGTCGCCTCTCGCTCACGCTGGGCCGCTCGCTCGCGGGGGCCCTCCTCGCGCGGCACGCGCAGTGGGCGCTCGCTGAGCAGCGCGACGGGCGCCCGCGCGCGGCGGCGTGCCGCTTCGCGGCGCACGGCGTCGACCTGCTCGACCTCGACGCGCCCCTCGACGAGAGCGCGGCGCTCGCCAACGACACGGAGCTGTCGCCGTGAGGGCGCCCCGCGCCGCGCTGTCGGTGTTCGTGGTGGCCTCGGCCTGCGCCGCCGCGCGCCCCGTGGGGCCGATGGTGGTGGGGGCCGCCACGGCGGGGCAGATCGCGCCCGAGGTGATTCGCGACGTGACCCTCGCGCACATCGGCGAGGTGAACGCGTGCCACGAGGCGGGCCTCGACACGGTGCCCGACGCGCGCGGCCGCGTCACCGTGCGCTACGTGATCGGCAGCGAGGGGCGCGTGCTCAGCGCCGAGGTGGCCTCGTCGACGCACCCGCTCCCCGCGGTGGCCGTGTGCATCGCGAGCACCATTCGCAGCTGGCAGTTCAGCCCGCCGACGGGCGGCGCGGTGACGGTGCAGTACCCCTTCGACCTGCAGCCCGCGCAGGGCGCCGGGGCCCTCGTGGTGCGGCCGCCGGGGCCTGCGCCGATGGCGCCTGCGGCGACGCCGAATGCGGAGAGCGGGCAGGGCCTCTCGATCGACGCGTACCTCGCCATGCGGCAGCAGCAGTTCGCGGCGGGCATGAGCCCGGTGCTCCCCACGGCGTACGGCACGCTCGAGACCTCGCGCGCGCAGAACTACGCGGTGCCCCTCGCGCCGGGCCGTTGCTACAAGATCATCGGGGTGGGCGGCGCGGGCGTCGAAGACCTCGACCTGAAGCTCTACGACGCGCGCGGCGCCCTGGTCGATCAGGACGTCGCAACGGACAACTTTCCGGTGATCGGGCTCTCGCGTCCCCTGTGCCCCGCGGCGGCGACGACGTACCGCCTCGAGGTGATCATGTACGCCGGCCGCGGACCCTTCGCGGTGCGCGCGTTCGGCGGGCCCGCGGTGGCGCCGGCGGGGCCGTCGCGCTCGGGCGTCATCTCGCTCTGAGCGGGCCTCGCGACAAGGTTCGCAGGAGATGAGCCCATCTTGTATGGGCACAACGCGGGTGTTACAGGACACACGTCCCGTGCGGTAAACCGCGCGAACCCCCTCAGGATACGGGAATCCATGGCTATTCGAACCATTCTCCGATACCCCGACAAGCGGCTTCGCGTGAAGGCTGAGCCGGTGTCGGTAATCAACGACGAGGTGCGCAGGCTCTGCGACGACATGGCCGAGACCATGTATGCGGCGCCCGGCGTCGGCCTCGCGGCGCCGCAGATCGGCGTGGCGAAGCGCGTGTTCGTGATCGACATCGCCGACGCCGATCACCCGAGCGAGCTGCGCACGTTCATCAACCCCGAGATCGTCGCCCGCGAGGGCGAGACCGTGTGGGAGGAGGGGTGCCTGTCGTTTCCGGGCATCCACGAAGAGGTCGAGCGCGCCGCGAAGGTCACCGTGCGCGCCCAGGGGCTCGACGGCGCCACCTTCGAGCTCGTCGCCGAGGGGCTCCTGGCCATCGCGGTGCAGCACGAGTACGACCACCTCGACGGCGCCCTCATGGTCGACCACGTGTCGCTCCTCAAGCGCCGGATGATCGACCGCGAGATGCGCAAGCGCGCCCTCGCCGACGCCCGCGTCTGAGCCCCCGCACCAGGTCGCTTCGCATCGGTTTACGCGCTGCCGCGAAACGGGCATAACGCCTGCGGTCGTGATGAAACCTCGCGTCGCCTTCTTCGGTACGCCCGCCTTCGCGGTGCCCTCGCTCGTCTCCCTCACGGCCATCGCCGACGTGGTCGCGGTGGTGTGTCAGCCCGACCGCCCCGCGGGCCGCGGCAACGTGCTCACGGCGCCCCCGGTGAAGCTCGCGGCGCTCGAGCGCGGGCTCCTCGTGCGGCAGCCCGAGAAGCTGCGCGACGGCGTGGTCACCGCGTGGCTGCGCGAGCTCTCCCTCGACGCGGCCGTGGTGGTGGCCTACGGGCGCATCTTGCCCCCCGACATGCTCGCGGCGCCCCGTCGGGGCTGCCTCAACGTGCACGCGAGCCTGCTGCCGAAGCACCGCGGGGCGGCGCCCATCAACTGGTCGATCATCGCAGGCGACACCGAGACGGGCGTCACCCTCATGCAGATGGACGAGGGCCTCGACACGGGGCCCATGCTCGCCGTGCGACGCGCCCCCATCGGCCCCGACGAGACCGCCGTGGAGCTCGCCGCGACCCTCTCGGCCCTCGGCGCCGACCTGGTGCGCGAGGAGCTCCAGCGGTACCTCGACGGGGGCCTCGCGCCCGTGGCGCAAGACGGGTCGCAGCACACGCTCGCGCCGCTCCTCACCAAGGAGCTCGGACGCATCGAATGGACGCGCACGGCGCAGGAAATTCACGATCGCGTGCGGGGGCTGCAGCCGTGGCCGGGGTGTTCGACCACGCTGGGCGCGCGGCGGCTCATCGTGGGGGCCACGCGCCTCGACGACGCGCCCACGGTGGTCGGGGGCGCTCCGGGCGAAGTCGTCGCGGTCACGCGAGACCGGATCTGGGTTGGGACATCCAAGGGGCTGGTCGCCCTCGTAGAGGTTCAGCTCGAGGGCAAGAAGCGCGTGCCCGTTCGGGAGTTCCTGGCCGGGCATCCGCTGCGCACAGGCACGATGCTGGGTCAGGATATGACTGCGTGAAGCTCTATACGAAGACCGGGGATCTGGGAGAGACGGGCCTGTTCGGAGGCGCGCGGGTCTCGAAGGCCTGCGACCGCGTGGGGGCGTACGGCACCGTCGATGAGCTCAACGCGACGCTGGGCGTGGTGCGCACGCACCCCGTGTCGGCCTCGACGAGCGCCCTCCTGGCGCGCGTGCAGAGCGACCTTTTCACCCTCGGCGCCGAGCTGGCCACGGTGCCGGGCAAGGAGCAGAACATCGGCATCGCGCTCCTCGACGAGGGCCACATCGCGCGCCTCGAGGCCGCCATCGACGAGAGCGAGGCGGCGGTCGAGCCGCTGAAGAACTTCGTGCTCCCGGGCGGCACGGCGGGCGCCGCCGCGCTCCACGTGGCGCGCACGGTGTGTCGCCGCGCCGAGCGCGAGGTGGTGGCGCTCAGCGCCCACGAGCCGGTGCGCAACCTCGTGGTGGTGTACCTCAACCGCCTGAGCGACCTGCTCTTCTCGCTCGCCCGGTGGGACAACCACGCGGCCGGCGTCGCCGACGTGCCCTGGACGCCCCGCTGAGCCGCGACCGCGTGAAGCGCGCGCACACTGCGTGACGCCGGGGCACTGACCGCGGCCCCGCGACCGCGCGAAGTGCTCTGTCGCGCGGTGTTTCAGCGAGCGGCACAGGCGCTGCACTCAGCGAGCGCGTGACGTATCGCCAACCCTCGGACTTCGACGCGCGCGCCGGGCTCTCGCACCCCGCGTGGTGGCTCTCGCTCGCGCTGCTCGCGCTCAACGACCACGTCTTCAAGGGAGCGGGCGTGCTCCCCGCCTGGCTGACGGGCAAGCTCAGCGACGTGGCGGGCCTCGTCGTGGCGCCCGTTCTGCTCGCGGCCCTCGTCGGGGGGCGCGATCGCGCGCGGCGCTTCGCGGCCT
>CAISKJ010000485.1 GCA_903885885.1 uncultured delta proteobacterium | reverse complement strand
GTCATGGCGTTTCCTGCGGTGGCGTGGCCGTCGCGCACGGCACGCCCGCGGGGTGGGACGGCGGCGAAGGGATGACGCTCCCGCGCGAGCCCGGCGCGCGCATCGACACGCCCGACGACTTCTCTCCCGTCGGCGTGTCGGCGCTGTCGCAGCGCGCGCCCGTCGCGGTGCTGCTCCGCGCCGCGCGGACCGCCGTGCTCCCCGCGCCGCTTCGCGACCGGATCATCGCGTCGGCGGTGGTGCGCGCGGCCCTGCTCGACGACGAGACCGCCGTGCTCGCCGCGACGGCCCTCGTGGCACGCGCGTCGCCCGACGTAGCACGCGCGCTGCGGCCTGTGACCGAGGCCCCGAGCCGCGACCTTCGCCGCCTCGCGATGATGTCCGCGCTCGGGTACGTGAGCGTCACGAGCGCTGCGCTCGACGCGCGCCCCGACGGAGACTTCTGGACGACGCGCTGTGACCTCGCGGTGCCGACGGTCGAGCCCGCGCGCTTTCTCACGCCTCCCGAGCGCGCCGCGTGGACGCGCGAGCGCGCCCGCCTTGTGGCGCTCGGCGGGGTGACGACCTTCTACGCCGCCGAGGCCGCTCGCCTCGCGCGCGCGATGCCTCGCGACCCGCGGATGCCCGCCCTGCTTGCGTCGGCGGTGAGCGGCACGCGCAACAACGGCTGCGCGCGCGGCGCCCCCGTCCACGCCGCGTCGCGCGCCGCGTTTCAGGCGCTGCACCGCGTGTACGGTGACTCCCCCGCGGCTCGCGCGACGCCCTTCTGGTACTGACCCGATGCGCGCTGTCACCGCCGCGCTCGCGCTGTGCCTCGCACCGTCGATGGCGCACGCCGACCCGCCGCCCGCGCTCGTGCTCTGGGCGTGGGAGCGGCCCGAAGACCTCCGCTTCGCGCCCCGCTCCGTGGGCGTTGCGTACCTCCGAGCGACCGTCGAGGTGAGCCCCGCTGCGGTGCGGGTGCGCCCGCGCCGCCAGCCGCTGTTCGTGCGCGATGACGCGTGGCGCATGGCCGTGGTTCGCGTGGAGCTCAGGCCGCGCGGCGCGACCCTCACGCCCGCCGCGCAGGCTCGCGTGGTCGACGTGCTCACACTGGCTGCTCGTTCGCCGGGCGTGAGCGCGGTGCAGGTCGACTTCGACGCGCCCGCGTCGCAGCGCGGGGCCTACCGCGCGATGATGGTCGCGGCGCGGCGCGCGCTCCCCCGTGGCACGTGGCTCTCGATGACGGCGCTCGCGTCGTGGTGCGCGGGCGACGCGTGGCTCGACGCGGCCGCGATGCCCGTCGACGAGGTGGTTCCCATGGTGTTCACGATGGGGCGCGGCGGCGCCGAGGTGCTCGCGTCGCTGCGTGAGGCGCGCGCGTTTCGCTCGCCGGCGTGCCGCGGGAGCGTGGGGTGGGCGGTCGGCGAGCCCTCCGTCTCGCTGCGCGGGCTGCGGCGGCGCTATGTGTTCAACGCGCGCCCGTGGACGCCCGAGGGCGCCGCCCCGTGGTACGCGGCGCCGTGAGCGAGACGAGATGTTTGGGGGGCAAGCGAAGGAGGATCAGTCGGCGGGGCGGATGCGAACGCCGGGCGGGTCGGGGCAGGGGAGGCAGAGCCGCAGGCCCGACCAGAGGATGCCTGCCATGCCGCCCGCGCAGCGCTCGCCGCACTGCCACGCCTCGAGCGTGGGATTGAAGGTGTGAAAGCACGCGCCGCGGCACGAAGTCTCTTGCGGGCGCTGCGCGCAGGCGGCGCGGGTGCCGAACACGCCGCCGTAGCGCACCACGACCTCGCAGCCGCGGTCGCACACCCACCCCGAGGCGGGGTAGTAGGCCGCGTAGCGGTCGACGCTGCAGCGCGGCGGCGCCTCGACGCACTCGAAGACCCCGCGGCGAACCTCGGCGAACACCTGGCCCTGCGCGCAGCGCATCATCGGCACGCACGTGCGCACCATGTTGCCGTTCATGGTTCCCGGCTGGATGCCGCACTGCTCTGCGGCCGCGGGCACCGTGCGCGTGTACACCGCGGTCTGCCCGAAGGGGCAGAGGCAGCTCTCATCGACTTCGCCGTTGCAGTCGTCGTCGACCGAGTTGCAGATCTCGATGGCGGGCTGGAGCTGGCCCTCGCACGCGCCCCAGCGTCCGTCGGCGCCGCAGGTCATGCGGCCCGCCACGCACACGCCGCGGCCTGCGGTGCCCGTCGCGCCGTCGTAGCACGCGCGCGAGGCGCCGGGCGTGCACGCGCAGCCCTCGTCGGTGGTGCCATCGCAGTTGTTGTCGGCGCCGTCGCAGGCCTCGGTCGGCGACGGCGTCACCGCGCCGGCGCACGCGCCCCAGGTCGACCCGCCGTCGCCGCGCGGGATGCAACGCTGCGAGCCCGTGCGGCACACGCCGCGCCCGGCCGTGCCCGCGGGGCCCGCGTAGCAGGCGCGCGTCGCGCCGAGCTCACACTCGCAGCCCTCGTCGGTGGTGCCGTCGCAGTCGTCGTCGACGCCGTTGCACGACTCGAAGTCGGGGACGACCATGCCCTCGCACGCGCCCCAGAAGAGCCTGCCCACCGCGTCGCGGTCGCAGCGCTGCGCGCCCGCGCGGCACACGCCGCGCCCCGCGCTCCCGTCGGCGCCCGCGTAGCAGCTCCGCGAGGCGCCCTCGGTGGTGCACTCGCACTCCTCGTCGACCTGACCGTCGCAGTTGTCATCGACGCCGTTGC
>CAISKJ010000484.1 GCA_903885885.1 uncultured delta proteobacterium | reverse complement strand
CTGCCCAGCCATCCGTCCCCACCTGCCGGCCTGCCGGCCCTGCGCCGGGTTGCCTATCCTTGGCTTCTGGTAGTGGCCGCTGCGTTGTGTCTCGGGTGCGGCCACGGGTCGGGCTACAAGGTCGTCGCCGTGTCGGGCACGAAGGTGGGCGCCGCGACGAGCGCGATCACCACGACGACGGGCGCGGCCTCGCTCACGGGCACCGACTTCAACCGCATCACGTGGGCTGCGCCGTCGGCGGGCGTGAACATCACCGGCTATCGCGTGTACCGCACGGCGGGCGGCGGATCGACGGGGCTCATTGGCACCGTGGCGGCCGACGTGCTGCAGCTCGACGACACGGGCCTCGCAGGCGACTCGGCGAGCGTGCCCACGGTGAACAGCACCGTGATGGCCACCGCGTCGATGGTGCTCACGACCTCGGGCTCGGTGAACATCCTCAGCGTCTCGGCGAAGTACCCGGGCGACCTGGGATCGAGCGTCAGCATCGTGATCGCCGCGGCGGACGACGGCGTCTCCTCGCACTTCAACCTCACAGCGCAGCTCGGCACCGAGAGCGAGACGTACCGCAACCTCTCGACGCTCTCGACGGGCGCCGGCGTCGTGCTCGGCTCGCAGGCCTCGTCGAAGATCCTCGCCGCGCTGAGCGCCGTGACGGCGAACCTCGGCAGCTCGACGCGCCCCGTGAACGGCACCTACACCCTCGGCGCCGCGGCCACGAACGTCGCCTCGCCCGTCGCGGGCTCCGACGGCGTCTCGCTCGCGGCCGACTACACGGGCACCGCGGGCACGGGCGACGCGGGCCTCGCGCTCTTCGAGGGCGACGAGGACGTCACCATCGTGGCCCCCGACGACTGCACGAGCGCGCTGCGTCTCGCCGTGAACACGGCTCTCGTGGCGCACGCCGAGGCCGAAAGCCGCGGCTGCTACCTCGTGCTCGACTCGGGCACGACGCTCGCCGCGGCGATCACCTACCTCAACACCAACTCTGCGGCCCTCCGCAGCGAGCGCGCGATCCTCGCGTGGCCGTGGGTCTACCAGCTCGACAACGCAGGGGCGCGCGAGCTCGTGCCGTCGGCGGGCATCCGCGCGGGCGCCCTGTCGAAGATGATTCGGTCGCTCGGCCAGCACTGGAAGGACGCGCGCAACACGAGCTCCTTCCGGGGCGTCGTTGCGCTCGAGTACACGCTCAATCGCGCGGCGCACATCACCGCGAAGAACGGCGGCATCAGCCCTCTGATCCGCGCGGGCGATGCGTGGGCCCCGAAGAACGACGCCACCACGTCGCTCGTCGCGGGCAAGACGAAGGTCGCGCGTCGCCGCCTCGCCGACTACGTGATGAAGCTCGTGACGGCGGGGCAGGAGCCCTACGAGGGCGGGTCGATCGACCCCGCCACGCGCTCGCGCCAGATCGCACAGGCGTCGAGCGCGCTGCAACCCCTCAAGGACGCAGCCACGCGCGGCGAAGCCGAGATCACCGAGGCCATCGAAGACTTCTCGGTCGCCACGGCATCCTCGGGCGCTGAGCTCGCTGCGGGCATCCACAAGATCCGCGTGCAGGTGAAGAGCTTCGCCACGCAGGACTTCATCGTGTTCCTGGTGAGCGTCGGCCCCACGGTCACCGTCGAAGAGATCCCCGTCGCCGCGTGAGCGCGCGCGCCTGACCCTCACACCCCACGCAGCACACGGAGAACGCCATGGCCGAGAAGGTCATCATCGGAAGGAACTGCCAGCTCAAGGTCGTGTACGACGACGTGCCGTACACCATGAAGATCGAGAGCTTCTCGGCGAGCGACGAGGCCGAGCTCCGCAAGCGCCAGTTCCTCGGCGCCGAGGCGCCCGACACCGACTACATCGAGAACGGCTTCAGCGGCGACGGATCGGTGTTCGACACGGGCAAGCGCCTCGACGCGATCAGCGAGGACATCCGCGCCCGCGCGCGCGCCAACCTCCCCCCGAAGTCGCTGCAGTTCACGCTCACGAAGGTCTACCGCGACGGCGCCACCCCGCCGTCGACGGCCACGTACCGCGGCGTCGTGATGACCGTGGGCGACACCATCGGAGGGCGCATGGACGACATCAAGCGGCCCCTCAAGTGGATCGCCGCCG
>CAISKJ010000483.1 GCA_903885885.1 uncultured delta proteobacterium | reverse complement strand
GCGCGCTGGCACTTCATCGGTCACCTGCAGACCAACAAGGCCCGCTTCGTGGCGCCCATCGCGTCGGTGGTGCACTCCGTCGACACGGCGAAGCTCGCGGCGGAGCTCGGCCGCCGCGCCGCCGACGCGGGCCGCACCGTCGAGGCCCTCGCGCAGGTGAACGTGTCGGGCGAGCTCAGCAAGTCGGGCTGCGAGCCCGCGGCGCTCGACGCCGTGCTCGCCGCGATCGAGGCGTCGCCCGCGCTGCGCCTCCGCGGCCTCATGACGGTGCCGCCCGCGAGCGACGACGCCGGGGCCGCGGCGCCGGTGTTTCGCGCGCTGGTGGCCCTGCGCGAGGCGCGCGGCGGCGTGGCACGATTGCCCGAGCTCTCCATGGGCATGACGCACGACCTCGAGGTGGCCGTCGCGTGCGGCGCCACGATGGTGCGCGTGGGCAGCGCCCTCTTCGGCGCGCGCTAGGCGCTCTCGCTGGCAGCGCGCGCGTCGGCGACGAGGGCGTCGTCGGCGGCGATGGCGCGGTCGATCTCGGCGAGCGCCTCGGCGATGGCGACGCGGGCCGACTGCTCGGCGGCGCGCGCGCGGTCGTCGGCCTCGGCCACCGCGCGGGCGGCGTCGCGCTGGGCGTCGTCGACCTTGCGACGGCACGCGATGATCTCGTCGGCGAGGTCGAGCGCCACGAGCGCCAGCGTGGTGGAGGCGGGCGCGCCCTTGGCCGACTTCTGCATCTCGTCGACGCGCTGATTCACCAGCGCGGCGAGGCTCTCGAGGTGCTTCTCGTTGCCGTGCGCCGTAAGCCTGAGGCGTTGACCGCCGACCTCGAGCGCGACCGTGTGGCGCGCGCCAGTACCTTGAGACTGCACGCGCACGAACCTATTCCCATGACTGGAGCTCTACAAGAGTCTTGTCGGCGTTTCACCGCGGCGAAGCGGGCACGTCGGGCCGCTGCGTCGAGGCGCGCAGCATCGCTCAGGCTGAGCCTTCTCAGGGCTCGTGGTCGTCGTCGCCAGGCTCGTTCGCGTTGCGGCTGCCGCGGAGGATCGTGCCCACCACGTCGAGCGGGTTGAAGCCCAACATCGCGCGCACGTCGACGCTCCCCACGAGCTCGCCGATCTCGCGCGCGCGCTTCGCGAAGGGGCCGAAGAGCCCCAGCGCCTCGATGCCCGCCATCACGTCGCGCGCGCCGCGACCCACGGCGCGCAGCGCGCCCGCGCCGGCGGCCACGGCGATCCACGGAGGCATCGGGTCGATGACCACCTCGCGCGTCGCCATGGCCCGCGCCCACGCGCCCACCTCGTCGCTCATGAGCAGCTCGCGCAGCGTCGCCGTGGGCGCGAACACGCCGCACGACACGGGCGCCACCTCGCGCTCGACGGCCGCGCGCACCACGCGAAAGTCTCTGCGAAAATCGCCGCCGAGGGGGCCCACCATGCGACGCAGCGCCTCGGGGCCCAGCACCAGGTCGACGCCCGCGCCGCGGCGGCGCAGCACCAGCGCCGTCTCGAGCTCGACGCCCTCGAAGAGCGCGAGCACCAGCGCGTGGCCGTCGGGCACGAGGTGATCCCACGCGCGCCGCACCACCTCGGGCGGCGGCAGCGGAACGCCCCGCGCGATGGCCGGCACCATCGCGAGCTCGCCCTCGTCGACGAGCTCGCGCGCCGCGCCGAGCACGATGAGCAGCGTGGCCCACAGGTCGTCGCCGGGGTGCACCCTGCCGCCCACGCGCTCGTAGAGCTCTTCGAGGGCGCCCGCCTCCGCGGCCACGGCGAAGCGCGTGTCGAGCGAGGCCGCGCAGGCCTCGAGCGACGACGGCCCCGCCCACTGCGGGAGCTCGACCGCGCCGCGCAGCGAGTGGAGCGCGCGCACCACGCCCGCCTCGCCGTACAGCACGAACAGCAGGCCCCCCTCGCTGCGCGCCTCGCGCTCGCGCGAAGCGGGCGCGTGCGACGCGAAGCCCGGCGCCACCAGCGTCACGAGGCGGTGCCACGACCGCGCGTCGAAGCCCCGAAGCTGCCACCCGCGCGCGCTCACGACAGCACCTCGCGCCACACCGCGACCTCGCCGCCGGGCACCGTGCGCGCCCCCTCGACGGG
>CAISKJ010000482.1 GCA_903885885.1 uncultured delta proteobacterium | reverse complement strand
GCAGTCGGCGTCGCTCGCGCACGCGCTCGTGTCGATGGGCGGCAGCGGGCACGACAGCGCGACGTCGGCGCCCACGTCGGTTCCGCCGTCGGCGGCGCCACCGTCCTGGCACGCCGTCGAGGCGGCCCAGCGCACCGCCGGGGGCCACTGGCCGCCCGTCGTGTGCGTCACGCCGTCGCAGCCGCAGTAGGTGATCGCCACGGCGTCGCCCGAGGTGTCGCGCACGCACGTCGGCGCGGCGGAGCAGCCCTGGGGATAGCCCTGCACGTAGCCGGGCTCGCAGGTGAGCACGTCGGCGTCGGCGGTCGCACCGTCGGGCTGCGTGGGAGGCACGAGGTTGTTCGACGAACAGCCGATCCAGAGCGCGGCGAGAACCAGCACGGTGTTCTTCATGGCCACGCTCTGTGCAGCGTCGGTGCCACGCTGGCAATCACCGAATGTTCGCGGGCTTCGGGGCGCCCGACGAACGACACGGTCACCCGTCGCGCGGCACACGATGACACGCGCCCCGTGCGGTTACCGCCGAGGCGCGACGTGCTCTTCCGCGTGTGAAGCGTCACACCCGACGGGCTGCGCGGGCCAGTGCGCCGCGGTCGAGCGCGTCACCACGAAGCGCACGCGACGGTTGCGCTGCCACACCGCGGGCCCCACGCCTGCCGCCGCGGGACAGCGCTCGCCGAGACCCACCGCCACGAGCCGCTCGGGCGCGACGCCGCGCGCGATGAGCGCGTTGCGCACGTAGGTCGCGCGCGCCTGCGAGACGAGGAGGTTCCACGCGTCGGAGCCCCGCGCGTCGGTGTGGCCCTCGATGGTGAGCTGCGTGATCCCCGGGTTGCGGCGCAGCAGGCGGAGCACGAGGTCGAGCACCAGCGTCACCTCCGGCGCCACGCGCATCCGCCGACCGATCAGCGGAATCACCGCGCCGATGGGGCCGCGCACGGCGACCTCGGCGGGCGTGGCGTCGGGGCAGCCGTCATCGTCCGCCGCGTCGTTGTAGGTCTCGGGCTCCGCCGGGCACGCGTCGATCGCGTCGGGCAGCCCGTCTCCGTCGGGGTCGGCCTCTCCGCGCTCGGCGAGCGAGTCTGCCGCGTCGGCCGAGGGCGCCTGCGCGACCGCGACGCCCGGCGCTGCCGTGAGCGCCAACACCAGAAACACTCGCACGACGTGGTGATGCACGGCCCCGAGGATACCGCGGCGCGACCCCGCGTCCGACACGCACACGGTGATTCGCCGTCGCGCGGTATCGTCGCGCCCCGTGAGCCCCAACCCCGCCGACGCCACCTTCGACGACGCCGCCTGGCGCAACGCCCTCCACCGATTGCGCGCGCGGGAGCCGGTGCTCCCCGCCGAGGCGCTCCATCGCTACGCGGTCGCCCGCGACGCTTCGCCCGTTCCCGACGACGTCACCACCCGCTGGCGCCGCGCGCTGGTCGCGTCTTCGATGCGCCGACGCGCCACCGGAGGCCGCCTCGCCGCGCTCCTCGTCGACGCGGGCCTCTGCGCCCTCGACGACCTCGCGCGCTGCATCGACCTGCACCTCGACGCGCCGCCCGCGCCGCAGACGGCCCTCGCGTTCGACCTCGACGACACCCGCTACGTCACCTTCGCGCGCGCGCCGCTCGCGTCGCTCACGCCCCTCGCCGCGCGCCTCGCCTCGCTCATCGGGCCGTCGCGCCACGACCTCAACGACCCCTCGCAGGCCGCCCTCGCCGTGCGCCTCGCACGCGCGGGCGACCTCGACGGCTGCGCGACCGCGCTGCAGCGCATCCTCTGGCACGGCGACCTCGCGCGCGCCCTCCGCGACGCGTGGCCCGCGCTCACCGACGGGCTGCGCGGCGCCTTCGCAGCGCGCCTCTCGACGTCTGTGGCGACGAGCGCGCTGCCCGCGGCGCACCACGTTCGATACTTCTGCGAAATCGCGACGCTGACACGCGACCCCGCGCACCTCGACGCCGCCGAGGCCGCCGTGCGGGCGCTCCCCGCCCACGAGCTCGCGGTCACGCCCGACTACGCGCACCCCCTCGAAGACCTCGCCGACGCCTTCGCGGCCCTCGACCGCTGGCACGACGCGCTCTCCATCGTGCGCGACCTCGATCCCCCCGACCGGTGGGTCGCCCTGCACCGACTGCTCCCGCGCGCGACCGAGCCGGCCCGCCGCGCCG
>CAISKJ010000481.1 GCA_903885885.1 uncultured delta proteobacterium | reverse complement strand
GCGACCGCCGCCCTGGCCGCGACCCCCGCCCTGGCCGCGACCCCCGCCCTGACCGCCGTCACCGGCGTGGCCCCGTCTCTGGCCGCCCGGAGCGCCCCGGCCGTCTCGCCTTCGTTCGAAGCCGGGTTCTCGCGGGTCGAGATCGCATGGCGGCTCGCGGTGGTGGTGGCCGTGATGGGCGCGTTCGTCGCGCTCGCCGCGCACGGGATCCTGTCCCTCGTGCTCGCCCCTGAGACGCCCTCGTTCGTCAGCCTGCTGCTGACGGGCTTCGGGACGCTGGTCAGCGCGTACTTCCTCTCGTCGCTGTGGCACGCGCTCCGCTACGAGCCGGTCGCGACCCCGGCGCGCTCGACGTTGCCCCGGCTGACGGTGATCGTCCCCGCGTACAACGAAGGCGCGGCCGTGAGGGTGGCCCTGCAGTCGGCCCTCGCGAGTGATTACCCCGAGGACAAGCTCCAGATCCTCGCCATCGACGACGGCTCCAAGGACGACACCTGGGCCCACATCGAGGCCGTGAGCGCAGCGCATCCGGGCCGCATCACCGCCATCCGTCAGCCCAGGAACGGCGGCAAGCGCGAGGCGCTGGTGACCGGCTTCGCGCGCGCGACGGGAGACTTCGCCGTCACGGTGGACAGCGACTCCAAGCTCGAGCGCGGCGCGCTCCGGGCCATCGTCGCGCCGCTGCTCGCGGACGCGCAGGTCGCCGCGGTCGCTGGTCGGGTCAGCGTGCTCAACCGTGAGGACAACCTCCTCACCCGGCTCTTCGCGGCCCGCTTCTACATCACGTTCGACCTCGCGCGCGCCGCGCAGTCCCGCTTCGGGGCCGTCCTGTGCACCCCGGGCGCCCTCAGCGCGTACCGCATGGACGCCGTGCGCAAGGTCGTCGAGCGCTGGTCGACCCAGACCTTCTTCGGCCACGCGTGCACCATCGCCGAGGACCGCGCGCTGACCACCTGGCTCCTGCGGGAGGGCTACCGCTCGGTCTACCAGCGCACCGCGCTCGTGGACACGCTGATGCCGACCGATCCCCGCCGCGCGGCGCGGATGCTCGTGCGCTGGGAGCGCGGCAACCTCCGCGAGGACATCGTGATGCTGCCGCTGCTGTTCACGAAGTGGCGCGACCGCGACCAGTGGTGGCCTTCGCTCGAGATCGTCGTCGAGCTCGTGCAGTACCCGATCGCCTGGCTGGGCCTCGGCACCGTGGCCCTGCGGCTCATCCACGACCCGGGCCACTTCGCGACGTTCCTCGCGCTCGTGGTGTTCTCCGCGGTGGTGCAGTGCCTCTACTGCCTGCGCAGCCGCAACCCGAGCGACTTCGTGTACGGGGTCGGCTACGCGCTCTTCGCGTTCGTCGGCCTGCAGTGGGTCTTCCCCTACTCGCTCGTCACCGTGCGCGACGGCCGCTGGATGACGCGCTGAATCACCTCACGCGCCCGGCATGACCAGCGCGACCGGCGGCGCGGTCATGACGGTCACGCCCGGCGCGCGCGCGGCATGACCAGCGCGAGCAGCGGCGTCGTCATGAAGGTGGTGACCAGCGCCATCAGCACCAGCATCGCGAAGAGCGACGGGGACAGCACCCCCATCTCGAGGCCGACGTTGAGCACGATGAGCTCCATCAAGCCCCGGGTGTTCATCAGGATCCCGAGGGCCCCTGCGTCGCGTCCGCCCATGCCCGCGGCCCGCGCCGCGACCGAGGTGCCGAGGATCTTGCCGATCGTGGCCACCACGATGCAGAGCCCCGCGAACGCCCAGTCGTCCTGGGTGTGAAGCAGCGACAGCTCCGTGCGCATGCCGGTGAACGCGAAGAAGAGCGGCAGCAGGAGCACCACGACCACGTCCTCGAGGCGCACCCTCACCTGCGCGGCGAGCCTGCCTTCGTGGGGCATCGCCGCACCGAACAGGAACGCCCCGAAGAGCGCGTGGATGCCCATCGCCTCGGTGGCCGCCGCCGAGAGCAGCAGGAGCACGAAGATGGCCGCGAGCGACGTCGCGGACACGTCGCCCGTCCGGGTCTCCTCGCGCGCGGCGAAGCGCGCCGCGAGCGGCCGCACGACGAGGGCCATCGCCACCACGAAGGCGACCACGAGCCCGAGGGTCAACCACGCGCCGTCGAGCCGGGCCCGCGCCACCCCCGACACGAACGCGAGCAGGCACCACGCGCTCGCGTCGCCGACGGCCGCGCACGCGAGCGCGGTGACGCCGAGGCGCGTGCCCTGCATCTTGCGGTCGGTGAGGATCCGCGCGAGCACCGGGAAGGCCGTGACCGACATCGAGACGCCGAGGAAGAGCGCGAAGACCGTGAAGTCGACGCCGGCGTTCGAGTAGAGCGGATAGAGCACGAGCGCGAGCGCCGCGCCGAGCACGAAGGGGAACGCGATGCTCGCGTGCGCGACGGCGAGCGTCGCGTGGGTCGACCCGCGCAGCAGCCGCACGTCGAACTCGAGGCCGACGAGGAACATGAACAGCACGACGCCGAGCTTCGCGACGATGCCGAGCGACGGCGCCGCCGACGCGGGCAGCAGCCACTCGCACGCGCCCGGCACGAGCGCGCCGAGCACCGAGGGGCCGAGCAGCAAGCCGGCCACGATCTCGCCCATCACCGGGGGCTGCGCGAGCAGGTGCTGGAACGCGAGGCCCGACAGGCGCGCGCACGCGGTGATGACCGCCATCGCGAGCAGCACGCGGGCGAGCACGCTCGGCTCGGCGAGCGCCGCGGCCTCGGCCACCGCGACCGCGCCGCGGCCTTGGTCGACGAGGGACTCCCCTTCACCTCGAATCCAGAGGAACGCGAGGACCGTCGCGGCGATCATCGCCAGGTACGCCACCATCGTCCGCAGGGCCCCAGGGCGGCCCACCAGGAGAGTCGAGTCCGGATTGAGGTCCAAGGCAGTGTCTCGTTCGCGGGATGCCCGGCCGCACGCCGTCCGCGGAGCCGGGCGGGACCCTAGCGCACCCGCCCCGCGCCTCCAAGCACGGCCGACGCGCGGCCCCGCATCCCCGACGCGGCGCGAAACGAAGGGCGCGCGCGGCATCCGTGCACGGTCGGACTACACTCGCCGCCGTGCTGCTCCTGCCCTTCGTCCCGCTGACGCTCGCGGCCGCGTTGATCGCCGCGCGCGCGCTCCCGGACGCGCCGCGCCTCGAGCGCGCCTGCGCGACCGCCGTCCTCTTGCCCGGCCTTGCGATTGGACTCGTCCACGCCCTCGGCGCGGTGCACCTCATCGCCCGCGGGCCGTGGTTCCTCGCGTGCGCGGGCCTGGCCCTCGCCGCCCGTCTGCTGG
>CAISKJ010000480.1 GCA_903885885.1 uncultured delta proteobacterium | reverse complement strand
CGGCCGCGACGACGCGGGCGCGCGGCGAGGCCACGGGGCGCGCGGCGACGAGGGCGCGCGGGGCCTCGCGGTGCGTCACCACGCGGGCTACGCCAGCGGCCCCGGCGACGACGAGCGCCACGCCGAGGAGCTTGCCGATCCAAGCGCGCGACGCGACGCGGGAGAGGGCGAGGGTGGTGCTCGGGATCGCGAGGCCCACGGACACCGCGAGGCGCGCCGCGACCCGGCGACGGTCGCCGTCGGGCGCGCGAGGGACGCCGCGCGCCTCGTCGAGGAGCGAGGCCACGTCGGGCGGGAGGTCGGGGAGGTCGTGGTCGGTCACAGCTGCTCTCCTCGCTGCATGCGCAGCCGCCGCACGGCCGCGACGAACTGCTCGCGCGCCACCTTGAGCCGGGCGTAGAGCGTCTTGGCGGGCACGTCGAGGGCGTCGGCGATCTCGCGCATCGGCTGATCCTCGAGGTCGTGAAGAATGAACACCACGCGGCGCTCGAGGTCGAGCGACTGCAGGGCGTGGAGCACCAGCTCGCGGGCCTGCGACTGCTCCACCCGCTGGTCTTGCGCGGGCGCGGAGTCGACCGCCTCGACGGCGTCGCCCACCGACTCGTTGCGGTTGCGCCCGAGGCTCTGGTGATCCTTCGCGACGCGGTACGCCACGCCGAAGAGCCACGGTCGCAGCGGGCGCGCGGGGTCGTAGGTGTGCGCGCGCTGGTGCACCACCACGAAGACGTCGTGGGTCACGTCGGCGAGGTTGCGCTGCGCGACGCCCAGGCGCCGCAGGGTGTGCCACACCCAGTCGAACTCGCGCGCGTACACCGCCGCCAGGTCGAAGGGCGCGGCGCCGGTGAAGCCCTGCGCGATCGGGGTGAGCGCCTCGGTGGTCACGGGCGGTGATTGGGGCGGCACCGCGACAATTCTCACAGATTCTGCCACGCCACGCCGACGGCGAGCGCGGCCGCGACGGGAGGTGCCTCCCACAGCGTCTCCGACGCGCTCCCCACCGCGAGCGCGGGGCGCACGAGCATCGCGCGCACGTCGACCGACGCCACGAGGCGCCACCGCGCCGCGAGCGGAACCTCGACGCCCGCGCGCGCCCCCGCCGAGGCCGCGAGGGCCACGTCGCTGCGGTCGTTGACGTAGCCGCTCCCCCACGCGACCACCACGCCCGCCGCGAGGGTGGCGCACACGTACGTCACCACGCGCGCGCCGAAGCGCGGGCACACGCCCACGCCGACGCCGAGCGGCACCGCCCACGCCGCGCCGTCGCCGCGCGGATCGTCGACGCGCGCGGGCCCGTCGAGGTCGAGCGTCACGGGCACCATGAGGCGCCCGCGGAGCATCGCCACGCGCAGCGCGAGGCCCGGGCGCAGCACCTCCGCGAAGAGCCCGGGCGCGACGCCGTAGCCCACCGTCGCGAGCGCGCCGAGCTGCCACGCCGTCGACGCGCGCGGCGCGGGCGCAACCACGGCCGGCGGCGCGACGGGCGGCGGCGCGACGGGTGCGACGGGTGTCTCTGGCAGCGCTGCGACGGGTGGTACGGGCGTCTCAGGCTGTGCGATGACGGGTGTGACTGTGGTCACAGGCGGCGCTGCGACAGGCGTAGCGACGGCCGCGGGGCGACGCAGCGCGCGCAGCGGGTCGATGGCGAGGGCGAGCACGAGCACGGCGGCGTCGCCGAGGCGCGCGCAGTCGGCGGCCGACGAGCGCAGGCGGCGCGAGGTGACGCGGGCGCGCGGGCCGGTGATGCGCAAGAGGGCTTCGAAGCGCGACGCGGCGTGCGAGAAGCTCAGCGCGGCGAGGCGAGGGGCGTCGAGGGCGATCGCGTCGCGGTCGAGGCGGGCGGCGAGGAGCGCGCGCACCCGCGCCGCGTCGGGGCAGGTGGCGCTGCGGGCGTCGCGGGTCACGATGAGGCGCACGGTGTCGGAGGGGCGCGGCTGCGCGAGGGCGGGGCGTGCGACGAGCGCGTGCGCGAGCGCGGCGGTGACAACGTAGAGGTGCGCGCGTCCGTGCATGCGTGGTCTCGATGCGGTCTACACCGTCGGGGGGCTCAGGGGCACACAATGCCCTCGTCGATGGCGCCGTTGCAGTCGTCGTCGACGCCGTTGCACACCTCGGCGGTGGGCGTTACGCCGCTGGGGCAGCACGCGCCTGCTGCGCACGCGCGGCCGACGCCGCAGGCGGTTCCTGCGGGCGTGGTCGCGTCGGCGGGGCACGCGGCGCTCGCGCCGGTGCAGCGCTCGACCGTGTCGCAGACCGAGAGCGGCGGTCGGCACAGCGTGGCGGCCGACGAGAGCGCGTTGGCGGTGCACGCGGCGCTCGCGCCGGTGCAGAACTCCGCGGGGTCGCAGGGGCCCGTCGAGGCGCGGCACACGACGCCGCCCGGCGTCCAGCGATACGAGCCGCCGGCCCGCGCGGTGCCTGCGGTGTTGAAGGCCACGAGGTCGAAGTCGGTCGCGGCGGCGCCCTGGATGCCCACCGTGGCGCTGCTCCCCGAGGCGCGCGCGTCGGCGCTGTCCATGCGGTTGTAGAGCACGTCGATGGTGCCGCTCGACTCCGAGAGCACCGCTTCGAAGTCGAGGTGCACGTCGGGGGTGTCGAGGCCGGCGAAGCGCGCGTCGCGCCACTGCACCACGAAGCGGCGGTCGGGCGCGGCGCCCACGGTGGCCACGCACACGCCCGCGGCGCGGGTGGTGAGGTCGTCCCAGAACGCGAAGACCGTGTTCGGAATGGCCGCGTGGGGGAGCGTCTCGTTGGCGTACAGGGCCGTGGCGGCCTCCGACGAGAACGAGAGCATCCCGTTCGCGGTGAACACGGCGATCGCCTGCGCCGCGCCGTAGAACCGGAACGAGAACGGCAGCCCCTCGGCGCCGTACCCGCTGTCGCTCGCGAAGACCGACCGACGCGCGCCGGTCGCCGCGCACGCGTCGATGAACGCGAGCGGCGAGGTCGAGCGCGTGTAGGCCGTCGCTCCGCCCGGCGCGAGGCGGTCGGCGGGGCACGCGGCGCTCGCGCCCGTGCAGGTCTCGGCGGGGTCGCAGGGGCCCGTCGAGGCGCGGCACGCTGACGTCGAGGGCAAGAACCCATCGGACGGGCAGGGCGCGCCCGTTCCCGCGCAGGTCTCGGCCACGTCGCACGCGCCCGAGGGCGAGCGGCAGAGGGTGCCCGCCGCGGCGTTGGCCCAGGCCGTGGGACCCGAGAGCGTGCTCGACGTGAGCGTGCACACCTGACACGCATTCGCAGGGTTGCGCTGCCCGTTGGTGAAGCACACGCTGTCGATGCGACAGAAGGCCTCGTCGATCTGCCCGTCGCAGTCGTTGTCGACGCCGTCGCACACCTCGGCGCCCGAGCTCACGCACGCATCGCTCACGTCGGGTGCGGCGATGACGTCGGGTGCGGCGATGACGTCGGGTGCGGCGATGACATCGGGTGCGGTGACGACATCGGGTGCGGCGACGACGTCGGGTGCGGTGATGACATCGGGTGTGGTGACGACGTCGGGTGTGGTGATGACGTCGGGTGCGGCGACGACATCGGACGTGAGCGCGCTATCGCCCGCCGCGTCGGCGCGGTCGCCCACGACGGCGGGTGACAGGCACCCCGAGAGCGCGACGAGGCACAACGGGGCGAAGAGGCGGTGTGACCGGGTGAGACTCATGGGCGATGCTCCTGACCCGGTGATTGGGCTGAGCGCGTGGCGATTCTCAGCCAATCGGCGCGATGTCACGCGGTGACGATTGGGTCAGACAGGCGACGGGGTCGACCCAATCACCGCGGCGATGATCTCAACCGCGACGCACGAACGACCCCTCTCCCGACGCGCCACGCAGACGCTCGACGCGCTGCTCGGCGGCGCCTCGGAGAAGGAGATCGCCGACCGCATGGGGCTCAGCATTCACACCGTGCACCAGTACGTGAAAACGGTGTACCGCGCCCTCGGCGTGCGCAGCCGCGCCGAGCTCATGGCGCGCTGCATGCGCCCGCGGTGAGCCCCCCTCGTACGGATTCGGTCGCCGGGGGCTCAAGTCGTGGGCTAGCTCCGCCGTAGAGCACGCTGAGAGGGAGAGAGAAGCCTACGATGCCACCCCCCGACCGCGATCTCGTGCGCGCCTTCAAGGCCGCCCGTTGGGACGACGCCGAGGCCTTCGAAGCGTTTCTGCGTGAGGTGTCGCCCGCGACCGGCGCCGAGCTCCGCGCGCTGTTCCCGCTGCTCATCGACCGCTCGCTCGCCGCCGACGCCAACGCGCACCGCCGACGCTGCGCGGCCTTCGCGGCCCTCGTCGAGAAGACCCCCGACACGCAGCTCTTCCCCCAGTTGGTGCGCGGCCTGCGCAGCGCCGACGGCGTGGCCCGCGCCACCATCGTGCAGCTTCTCCCGAAGGTGAACCTCGTCGACGGCCACGACGAGCTCTGCCAGTGCCTCGCGCTCCCCGAGCCCGAGATTCGCAAGGCCGCCGCGCAGGTGCTGCGCCACGTGGGCGGGCGCTCGGCCTTCGTGCGCGTGTCGGAGATGGTGCGCGACGACGACTTCCCCGGCCGCGTCGAGGCGATGGAGGCCTTCGTGGCCAAGGCCCGCCACGGGGCCGTTCCCCTCCTCGCCGACGTGATCGCCCACGGCTCGGTGCAAGAGCGCGCGCGCGCCATCGCGCACCTCGGCGACCGCGAGGTGATGGCCAAAGACGTCGCCGCCGCCGCGCAGGTGGTCACCGCCGCCCTCGACGACCGCGACGAGCGCATCGCGGGCCGCGCCATCGACGCCCTCGCCTCGCTGCTGCCCGAAGACGATTTCTTCGAGCGCGTGGGAATGCGCGTCGACGCCACGAGCCCGGTGCTGGGCAAGGCCGTCGTCGAGGCCCTGCGGCGCTACGCGACGCCGCGCTCCATCGAGCTCCTGGGGAGGCGCTTCCGCGCGGGCCCCAACGCCATTCGCATGGAGGTGCTCGACAGCCTGGAGCACATCGGCAACGACGACGTGCTCCCCGTGGTGGCCGAGGCCCTCGGGTGGAGCCAGGTGACGGTGCGCGAGCGCGCGGGGCGCGTGCTGGCCAACCTCACGCGCGCGGGCAAGGTCGACACCGCGCGCACGGTGCTGTGGCTCCTGCGCAGCCGCGACGTGAACGTGCGGCGCATCGCCGTCGAGGTGGCGCGGCAGACCACCGACCGCGCCAACACCCTGTGGCCCAAGCTCATGGGCATGCTGCGCGACGAAGACTGGTGGGTGCGCGAGCGCGTGATGGACGCCCTCGCCGAGATCGCCGGCGAGCAGCTCACCCGCTACCTCGTGGGGATGCTCGAAGACCCGTCGGACGTGGTGCGCCGCTTCGCCATCGGCGCCCTCGCGAAGCTCAAAGACCCCAAGAGCCTCGGCGCCCTCGTGCGCTGCGCCATGAGCGACGCCGACTGGTGGGCCCGCGAGCTCGCCGTGCAGGCCGCCGCCGAGCTCGGCGACGCGCGCGCCGCGCCCTACGTGCTCGACATCATGCACAAGACCCCGGAGCTGCGCGTGGCGTGCATCGAGGCGCTGCGCACCCTCAACGCGCGCGAGACCGCGCCCCACGTGGCGGCCCTCCTCGTCGACGAAGACCCCGACGTGCGCCTCGCGGCGCTCAAGGCCGTGCAACACTTCGAGGCCCGCGGCGAAATCGACCGGGTGCAGAGCCTCGCGCAAGACCCGGTGAAGCGCGTCAACGCCGCCGCGCGCGAGCTCCTCGAGCGGTGGAACGCGGCGCAGACCCTCACCGCGATGACCGACGGCTCGCTCTCGTACCTCGACCGGCTCCTCGTGGGCATGGCGCAGAACGGCGCCGACGACCTGGTCATCGCCTCGGCGCGCACCCCCTACGTCAAGCGCATGGGGCGCATGCTCGCGATGGGCACCGCCACCCTCGCCGAGGAGCACGTCGCGGCCATGCTCGTGCCGCTGCTCACGGCCGACCAGCGCGCGGCGCTCGCGTCGCTCGAAGACGTCGATCTCTCGTACGAGGTGCGCTCCACGGGGCAGCGCTTCCGCGCCCACATCTTTCGCCAGATGTCGGGCCTCTCGGCGGTGTTTCGCGTGATCAACAACGCGGTGCCCGAGCTCGAAAAACTCGGTCTTCCGCCCGTGGTGAGCACCCTCGCGAGCATGAAGAACGGCCTCGTGCTCGTGGGCGGCCCCACGGGCTCGGGCAAGAGCACCACGCTCGCCGCGATGATCGACCACATCAACCGCACCACCACGTCGCGCCACATCGTGACGCTCGAAGACCCCATCGAGGTCGTGCACCGCCGCAAGGGGTGCCTCGTCAATCAGCGCGAGGTGGGCACGCACACGAGCTCGTTCCAGGCCGCGCTGCGCTCGGTGCTGCGGCAGGATCCCGACGTGATCCTCGTGGGCGAGATGCGCGACCTCGCGATGGTGTCGTTCGCCGTCACCGCGGCCGAGACGGGCCACCTCGTGCTGGGCACGGTGCACACCTCGTCGGCCGAGACCACCGTCGACCGCATCGTGAACGTGTTTCCCACCGGGCAGCAGCCGCAGGTGCGCTCGATGCTGGCCGAGTCGCTCCGCGCGGTGGTCTGTCAGCACCTCATCCCCCGCAAAGACCAGCCCGGCCGCGTGATCGCCTGCGAGGTGATGGTCAACAATGACGCGGTCTCGAACCTCATCCGCAAGGGCAAATCGTTTCAGATCCCCTCGGTGGTGGCGACGTCGCGCGACGCGGGCATGCAGTCGATGGACTCGGAGCTCATGCGCCTCTACCGCGAGGGCAAGGTGAGCCCCGAAGAGGCCTACCTCCGCGCCGTCGACAAGAAGACCTTCGAAGTCGCCTTCGGGTGGAGCGCCGAGGCCCCCGCGCGCCCCACCGGGCTCTCGCACAACAACCCCAACGGCCGCGCGACGCCGGGCCCCGCGCCCGAGGCATAGGGAGACCGCCCAATGGCCCGCATGGATTCATTCTTGCGCCTCGTGGTCGAGCAGGGGGCGAGCGACCTGCACTTTCACGCCGGCAACGTGCCCATCATCCGCCACGACGGCGAGCTCGTCCCGCTGCCCTTCCGCTCGCTCTCGCCCGACGAGGCCGAGCGCTTCATTCATGAGATTCTCACCGACGACCAGCAAGACGCCTTCGCGCACGACAACGAGCTCGACTTCGCCTACACCGCCGAAGGGGTCGGGCGCTTCCGCGTCAACGCGTTTCGCCAGTCGCACGGCGTGGGGGCCGTGTTCCGCGTCATCCCCGACAAGGTGCCCACCATCGAGAGCCTGTCGCTCCCGGCGGTGCTCCGAAAGCTCTCGGGCCACCAGAACGGCCTCGTGCTCGTCACCGGCCCCACGGGCTCGGGCAAGACCACCACGCTCGCCGCGATGATCCACGAGATCAACGCCACGCAGCGCAAGCACGTGATCACCATCGAAGACCCGGTGGAGTTCGTCCACTCGCCCCTCAAGAGCGTGGTCACCCAGCGCCAGGTGGGCGTCCACGCGATGAGCTTTCACCAGGCCCACCGCTCGGCCCTGCGCGAGGCCCCCGACGTGCTCGTCGTGGGCGAGCTGCGCGACCACGAGACCGTGTCGCTCGCCCTCTCGGCCGCTGAGACGGGCGTCCTGGTGTTTGGCACCCTCCACGCAAACTCCGCTTCGAAAGCGGTCGATCGCATTCTCAACGTGTGCCCCGACGAGGGCCGCGAGCAGGTGCGCAGCGTGCTCTCGGTGCTGCTCCGCGGCGTGGTGGCGCAGCAGCTCTGCAAGCGCGCCTCGGGCGACGGCCGCGTGGCCGCCATCGAGGTGCTCCTCCCCTCGTACGCGGTGGCCAACATGATCCGCGAGAACAAGCTCCACCAGCTCGACGCGTACCTCCGCTCGGCCGACACGGGCACCAGCGGGATGCAGAGCCTCGACCAGGCCCTCCTGCGCCACGTGCGGCAGGGGATGATCACCCCCGAAGAGGCCGCCCGCGTGGCCAACAACCCCGACGAGTTTCGCAAGATCGCCCTCGAGCTCGGCAGCGAGGCCTACGCATGAACCCGCAGACCACCGGCGCCTACGAGCGCGCGCGCCAGGCCGAGGCCGACGGCCGCCTCGACCTCGCCGAGGCCCTCTTTCTCCAGTGCCGCCGCCCCGGCGACGCGGGCCGCGTGGCGTACCGTGGCGGGCGCTTCGCCGACGCCGCGCGCCACTACCTCGACGCCGCGATGCACTTCGAAGCCGCCGCGTGCCTCTACCGCGCGGGCGACGCCGCGCGCTGCCTCGACGCCCTGGTGCGTGTGCCCCGCGACCACGCCGCGTACCGCCGCGCCTGCCAGATGGCCATTCGCGTGGCCTGCGAGCGCGACGCCCTCGACCTCACGCTCGACCATTTTCTCTCGCGCTACCTCGCCGCGCCGCCGCGCGACGAGCACGACCTCGAGGCCTTCGAACGCATCGCGAAGCTCTACGAGCTCCGCGCCATGCCCGAGAGCGCCGCCGAGGTGTACGCGCGCATCCTCGAGGCCCACCCCGCGCACCCCGACGCCCCGCGGCGCCTCGCGCGCGCCCTCCGCGCCGCGCAGCCCGCCGCCGTCGACGCCACCATCGCCTCGCAAGACCTCGCGTTCACCGCGCCCGCGCCGCGGCGGCCCACCGCGCCGCAGGTGCAGCTCCCCGACCTGCCCGAGCTCCCGCCGATGCCCGCGCGCACCGTCGCGACGAGCCCGCGCCGCGACGAGAGCCCCTCCGGCGTCGTGGCCGCGCTGCCCTTCGACGTGCGCGCGCTCGCGCCGGGGGCGATGCTCGCGGGGCGCTACCGCGTCGAGCGCAAGCTCGGCGAAGGGGGCATGGCGACGGTGTACGCCGCGCACGATGCCGAGCTCGACGAGACCGTGGCGGTGAAGGTCTTTCACTCCGAAGACCCGCAGCTCGTCGCGCGCTTCAAGCAAGAGGTCGCCCTCTCGCGCAAGCTCGCGCACCCCAACGTGATTCGCCTCTACGACCTCGGCGCGCACGGGGCCACGCGCTTTCTCACCATGGAGCTGCTCGACGGCCGCGACCTCGACGGCCAGCTCGGTGAGGGCATCGACCTCGCGGCGGGCGTGCGCATCCTGCTGCAGGCCTGCGCGGGGCTCGGCGCGGCCCACGCGGCGGGCATCGTGCACCGCGACATCAAGCCCGCGAACTTCTTCGTGACCCGCGACGGCGTCGTGAAGCTCATGGATTTCGGCATCGCGCGGCGCCAGAGCGCGGCCTCGCGGCTCACCGCGGCGGGCTTCATCGCGGGCACGCCGCAGTACATGGCGCCGGAGCAGATCACCAACTTCGCCAACGCGACGGCGTCGTCGGATCTGTACTCCCTGGGGTGCATGGCCTTCGAGATGTTCGCGGGCTCGATGCCCTTCGAACACGACGACCTCATGAGCCTCTTGATGATGCACGTGCGCGAGCCCGCGCCGCTCCTGCGCAGCCGCGCGACGGGCGCGCCCGCGTCGCTCGAGGCCCTCGTGGCCTCGATGCTCGCGAAGGACCCCGCGCGGCGCCCCGCGAGCTGCGAGGCCCTCGCGCAGAGCCTCCGCGCGGTGCTCCGCGAGTTGTAGTCACTCCGTTCGGCAGCGAGCGAGGTGAGCCTCGATGCGCCGCTGCTCCGACGCGCTGAAGCGTTCTCGCACTGCGATACTGCTCCACGCGCTTCGCACCGCATCGACAGCCTCGCGGATCCACGACCACAAGGCTCCCGATTCGACCTCGATGGCTCGCGCCATCGGCACGAAGCGTCCAGCGCCGAGAT
>CAISKJ010000479.1 GCA_903885885.1 uncultured delta proteobacterium | reverse complement strand
TGAAGCGCACGCGCGCGCCGGGCCTTCGCTGCGCGAGCGAGCCCAGGTCTTCGCGGACCACCACGGCGATCACGGGGTAACCGCCCGTCGTCGGGTGATCGGGGCCGAGCACGATGAGCCCTCCGTCGGGCGTCACCTCGATCGCGCCGCGAACCATCGGCGCCGAGCGCCCCGCAGCGTCGCCGGGCGGCGCGACGAACTCGCCGCGCAGCCGCATCCCGACGCGGTCCACGAGGTCGCTCACGACGAACTCCGACGCGAGCAGACGCGCGATGGAATCGCCCGCGAACGCGTCGGGCCCCAACACAACGCGCACCGCACGCGCCGCATCGACCGCACCCGCACACGCGCTCGCCGCGTGCGCGACCTCGTCGCCCGCGATGAGCGCGTCGCCCTTGCGCAGCATGCGACCGTCGAGGCCGCCGAGCGACGCCGCGAGCAAGGTCCCGCGCGCCCCGAGCGCCCGCGGAACGTCGACGCCGCCGCGAATCCCGACGTAGCGCACCGCGTACGAGGCCGCGGGCACATCGAAGAGCGCGCCGTCGTCGAGCGCGCTCAGCACACCATCGACGCTCACGAGCGCGGCGCCCCGCGCGCGAAACCGCGCACCGTGCCACGGGAGCTCGACCGCCGCGGCGCTCACGGCGTTGCCCAGCGAGCGCTGCGTGCGCGCGAAGAGCTCACGATCGAGCGGACCTCCGTGCGGAACTCCCTGGTGCATCCATCCGGGGCGACCGGGGTCTTGCACCGTCGCACCAGGGCCCACGCGCTCGATGACCAACGCGCTCATCGGGCCTCGAAGCGCACGCGGTCGCCGACGCTCCACACGGCGCCCCGCTCACCGTCGAAGGGCCTGAAATCGAGCGCGCGCCCGATGAGGTGCCATCCGCCCGGCGACGCGAAGGGATACACCCCCGTGCGCGCCCCTGCGATCGCCACGCTGCCCGCCGCAACACGCGCCCGCGGTTGCTCGCGCCGCGGCACGATGAGCTCCGCGTCGAGCGGGCCCAGGTAGGCAAATCCTGGCATGAAGCCCACGCGCAGCACCTCGTACACGCGCCCCGCGTGGCGCGCGATCACGGCCTCGACGGAGCACCCGAGGCGCGACGCCACCGCGGCGAGGTCGTCGCCGTCGTAGGCCACCGCGATGCGATGCTCCGTCGGCGCGCGCACCCGCCGCGTCGCACCCTCGAGGGCCGAATCAATGCCCGACGGCGGCGACGCGGGATCGAAGCACACGAGCGCGTGCGCCTCGGCCACCACCACGTCGGTCACCCCGTCGAGCGCGCGCAGGGCGTCGAGCACCGCCGCGGGGTCGAAGCCCTCGTCGAGCGCAACACGCCACGCGCCGTCGCCCATCGCCACGCGCTCCCTCACCCGAGCACCTCGCGCACCGCGCGGGCCACCGCCACCGCGTCGTCGCCGTCACCGTGAACGCACAGCGTGTCGAGGCCGCCCTCGGCGCACAGCCGACGCACCTGCGCGCGCACCGCGTCGAGCGACGGGAGCATCGCGCCGGGCTCGCCGCGCGGCACGAGGGAGCCGTCGTCGCGGTACCCGCGATCGGCGAAACCCTCGCGCCAGTAGGTCATTTCGCGCGACGCGGCGACCTCGAAGAGCGCGCCCGCGGGCGCTCCCACGAGGGCGACGGGGCCCAGCACCGCGCGCGTCGCGTCGGCGAGCGCCTCGGCCGCGCGGCGGTCGC